>DATIDB010000077.1:0-2329 GCA_035456545.1 Alphaproteobacteria bacterium
GTATGGGTCATGAAGGAGCCGCTGCCGGCGGCAAGCGAACCTTGTTCCGCGCAACCATAGAGCCAGCCCAGCAGAGGATGGGACCGATACTCGAATGCCCGCTTCGACAGGGGCGCGCCTCGCCGGGCCGGAGAGCGCGAATCTCGACCGCGGCGCTTGACAGAGGAGAATCACCGCCATGCCCCAGCACATCGGCATCGTCGCCTGCTCTTCCGAAGGAGCGGCTCTCTGTTACCGCACGATCTGCCTGGAGGGGGCTGCACTCCTGGGCCGCTACGCTCATCCCGAAGTCTCGATGCACACGCATTCATTCGGCCTTTATGTGGAGCGCCTCACGCAGGGCGACTGGAACGGCGTGGGCGAGCTCATGCTCTCCTCGGCCCGGAGGCTCGCGACAATGGGCGCCGAGTTTCTGATCTGCCCCGACAACACGATCCACCAGGCATTGCCGCTCATCGAGGCGCGATCGCCGCTGCCGTGGCTGCATATCGCCGATGCCGTGGCGGATGAGGCGACCAAGCGGGGATACCGCCGTCTCGGATTGATGGGGACGCGGTGGCTGGTGGAGAGCGATGTCTACCCCGCAAGGCTCGCCGAGCGCGGACTGGAGTTCCTGCGCCCGGAACCGGCCGAGCGCGACGAGATCGATCGGATCATCATGGATGAGCTGGTCCACGGCATCTTCAAGCCTGAGGCCATCGCCAGCCATCGTCGCGTGATGGAGCGGATGAAGGACGCAGGCTGCGATGCCGCCGTGCTCGGCTGCACCGAGATCCCGCTGATCATGAACGATCGGAACTCACCCTTGCCCACGCTCGATTCGACGCGCCTGCTCGCGCGGGCGGCGCTTCAGCGCTCGGTGAGCCAAGACAGCGACGGCGCCGTCTCCCGAGATCCGAACTGAAGGCGGACGGGCGAACCACGCCTAGCGGATCAGGCGCCCTTCGCTTTCGACGCCTTCAGCCCCCGCCTCCAACGTGTCGAGCACCGCCTCCGGCGCGACGTCGCGCGTGATCTCCTCCGCCCGCCTTTCGGCTGCGGCGGAAACGCGGTTCTGGCTGATCGGCACGAAGGTCGAAAGGAAGATCGCCTCGACCGAGGCGATCTTGGATCATGACCCGGAAACGCCGGCAAAGGCCGCGCGATTCGGAGAGGGTCGAAGCCAGGCGCCTCGCCCTGCCCCTGGCCGAACGCGCCGACCGAAGCCGGGGTTAAGGCCTGTCCGAATGTGTCCCCGCCACTAGAGCGGTGTTCCGAAAGATTGAATCACCTGCGTTGCGCATCCGTCGCGACAATCGGCCAGGCGCGCCGCGAAGCGCGATGCCACGGCGCATCGGGCGAGCGGCGCAACGCCGCCGTCGCCTGCCGGGGCGCAACCCCGAAGGGGCCGGGGCCTTTTGCGTCGCGGGGCTTGCCTGTAGCGCCCGGCTACAAGGCTGCGCCCCGCTCCTGCCCGCAGCGCAAAATCCCTCCGGCGCAGATGCTTCAATCTTACGGAATACCGCTCTAGCCCCTCTCAGCGCAGAAGGTGCAGAAGCAGGTTGCCGGCGGCGACCAGTCCGGCCGCGAGATAGCGCACCGGGCCGAACCGCTCGCCGAGGAAGACCGCTCCGATGATCGCGCCGAAGACGACGCTGGTCTCGCGCAGGGAGACGATGCCGGCGAAGGCCGCCTGACCCATCGCCCAGATCGCGATGCCGTAGCCGACGGTCGCGATGAGGCCGCCGGCGATGGCCTTCGCCCAATCGCCGGCGGGAGCTTTCAGCGAGGGCGCGCCGCGCAAGATCAGCGCCCCAAGGCCGAACGGGATCCCCTCGATCGCGAAGAGCCAGGCGATATAGCCGATGGGCGAGCCGGAGCGGCGCACGCCCATCCCGTCGATCAGCGAATAGGCGGTGATGGTGAGGCCCGTCAGCAGCGCGGCGATGATCGAATGGCGCTCGCTCCCCTTCGGCAACCCGCTCTCGAAGGTGAGGCTGACGATGCCGAGCGAGACCAGCACGACGCCGACCGCCTGCGGCAGGCTCAAAGTCTCGCCGACGAGCACCGTGGCGAAAAGCGCGACCAAGAGGGGCGCGGTGCCGCGCGCGATCGGATAGACGCGGCTCAGCTCGCCGTCGCGATAGGCGAGGAGGAGAAAGACGTAATAGAGGGTGTGCACGACCGTGGAGAGCGCGATGAAGGGCCAGCTCTCCGGCGCGGGCGCGGGAACGAAGGGAATGACCGCCGCCCCGGCCGCGACGCTCGTCCAAATGACCAGGCTTTGCGTAGTGAGGCGATCGGCATGCGCCGCCTTGACGACCGCGTTCCAGCTCGCATGCAGCACCGC
>DATIDB010000078.1:0-2201 GCA_035456545.1 Alphaproteobacteria bacterium
CGCGGCCTGGTCTCCGGCGATCCGCCGCCGCCGCCCGAGCCGCAATGCGAGGCGACGCCCTTTTCCGCCGTCGACATGGTGAAGTCGCCGGGCGCGGGGCTGATCGCCTACAAGCGCCGGCTCGGCGAACGGGTGAAGGCGGGCGACGTCATCGCCGAGCTGGTCGATCCCATGGCCGACGATCCCGGGCAGGCGCGACGGCCGATCCACACGCGCACCGACGGCCTGTTCTTCGCGCGGCGGCGCACGCGCTTCGCGCGCAGCGGCGAGGGCGTGGCGAAGGTCGCGGGCGCCGCGCCGCTGGAGCATCGCAGGGGCCGCTTGCTCGAGGATTGAGCGAACCCATGGGCGAGATCGCGATCCGGTCCGCGGAACCGGAGGATGTCGGGACGCTGCTGCGGCTGATCCGCCAGCTTGCCGAGTTCGAGAAGCTCGCCGATGAGGTGCGCGCAAGCGAAGCCGATCTCCTCTGCGAGGGGTTCGGGCCGGCGCCGCGATACGAGGCGCTTCTGGCCGATGAGGACGGCGTCGCGATCGGCTTCGCCCTTTTCTTCCACACCTTCTCCACCTTCGAAGGGCGCTCCGGGCTGCACCTGGAGGACATCTTCGTCGTCGAGGCCGCGCGCGGACGCGGCGTCGGCCGCAAGCTGATGGCGCGGCTCGCCGCGATCGCCGCCGAGCGCAACTGCGCACGCCTCGACCTCTCGGTCCTGCATTGGAATCCGGCGCGACGGTTCTACGACCGCCTCGGCATGAAGCAGATGGCCGATTGGCTTCCTTACCGACTGGCCGGCGCGGGCCTCGCCCAGCTTGCGGCCGAGTGCAAGGACCAGGATTGAAGAGGTCGGCGCCGCGGGTGCGGAGGCCGCGCTTAAGAACCGCGCCGCCCTTACGCCCGGTTCCTGCTCCCTGACGCCTGAGCTCTGGCTCCTGGCCCCTGAATCGACCGTCCGGCTTCCGCCGGCACCGGCAGATCGCGCTGGCGCGCCTGGAGATCGCGCAGGCGCGCCTGAATGGCTTCAGGAATGGGGGCGGTGCGCCGGGTCTTCATGTCGACATGGAGGACCACCCACTCCGCCGTCGCGGAGAGCGCGCCGTTGGCGACGCGGTACATGGTCTGGATGTAGTGCACGCGCTTGGCGTCGAAGCCGATGAGCTTCGTGCGGAACTCGAGCAAGTCGCCCTCATGCACCTCGCGCTGGTAGGTGACGTGCGATTCCACGGAAAAGACCGAGGCGTCGGCCTCGCGCCGATAGGTGGGGCCGAGCCCGACCTGCTCCAGAAACGATTCGCCGGCATTGTCGAACGCGGCGACATACCAAGCCACGTTCATATGGCCGTTGTAGTCGATCCACTCCGGCCGGACGCTTTCGCGAATGAGGCCAAGCCCATCGGAGGGCAGCGGCAGAGGCGGCGGGTTCGCAGTCATGGCGCGGGACCTTAGCCGAGCCGGCGCGGCGGCGAGAAGGGGGCGCAGCATAACTGTTTGCGTTCCCGCGCCCGTCCTATCCTTACGCCCGCCGGGAGCGATTGTTTCGTTGACACGCCTGGAGCACGCGCCTAGCCTCCCGCCCAGGTGGCGCGGGGCGCCCGAGGAGGCGCTCCGACGGCCACGAAACAAGAATTTGGGAGGCATTGATGAAAATACGTCTGCTGGGGGCGGTCGCAGCCGCGGCCCTGGCCCTTAGCTTTGCTGCCGGCGCCGAGGCGAAGACGCTCGTCTATTGCTCGGAAGGCAGCCCCGAAGGACTCGTTCCCTACTACTACACCGCCGGCACGACCTTCGATGCCTCGTCCCGGCCCATCTTCAATCGGCTGGTCGAGTTCAAGGAAGGCACGACCGAGATCGAGCCGGGCCTGGCGGAAAAGTGGGAAGTGTCCGACGACGGGCTCACCTACACCTTCCATCTGCGCAAGGGCGTGAAGTTCCATTCCAACAAGAACTTCAAGCCGAGCCGCGAGCTGACCGCCGACGACGTGGTGTTCTCCTTCGAGCGGCAGTGGAAGGCCGACCACCCGCTCCGCGGCACGGGCTCCTACGAATACTTCGACAGCATGGGCATGGGGCCGTCGCTGAAGTCGATCGACAAGGTCGACGACCACACGGTTCGCTTCGTCCTCAACGCGCCCAACGCGCCGTTCCTGTCCAACCTCGGCATGGATTTCGCCTCCATCTCCTCCAAGGAGTATTACGAGGCGAT
>DATIDB010000079.1:0-2950 GCA_035456545.1 Alphaproteobacteria bacterium
GGCGACCACGTCGCCGGCCTTGATCGTGTCGCCTTCCTTCTTCGACCATTTGGCGAGCTTGCCCTCGGTCATGGTCGGCGAGAGCGCCGGCATCAGGATCTTGATCGGCATCGCCTTCCCCCTCAGCCTTTGTAGGCGGCCTGCTTGGCCGCGGCGAAGATCGTCTCCGGCTGCGGCAGCGCAAGCTTCTCGAGATTGGCAGCATAGGGCAGCGGCACGTCCAGGCCGGTCACGCGCGCGACCGGCGCGTCGAGCCAATCGAAAGCGTGCTCCATCATCAGCGCGGCGATCTCCGAGCCGATCCCGGCGAAGGGCCAGCCCTCCTCCACCGAGACGATGCGGTTCGTCTTCTTCACCGAATTGACAATCGTCTCGACATCGAGCGGCCGGATCGTGCGCAAGTCGATCACCTCCGCGTCGATGCCCTCCTGAGCCAGGCCTTCGGCAGCGCGCAACGCGTGCCCGACCATCAGCGAGAAGGCGGTGATGGTCACGTCCTTGCCCGGGCGCACGATCTTGGCGCGCCCGATCGGCACGGTGAATTCGGGGTCTGTCGGCACCTCGAAGCTCTGCCCGTAGAGGATCTCGTTCTCCAGGAAGATGACCGGGTTGGGGTCCCGGATCGCGGATTTCAGCAGGCCCTTCGCGTCCGCGGCCGACCAGGGCGCGACGACCTTGAGGCCCGGCACATGGCCATACCAACTCGCATAGCATTGGGAGTGCTGCGCGGCGACGCGCGCCGCCGCGCCGTTCGGCCCACGGAAGACGATGGGCGAGGCCATCTGCCCGCCCGACATGTAGCGGGTCTTCGCCGCGGAATTGATGATCTGGTCGATCGCCTGCATGGCGAAGTTGAAGGTCATGAACTCGACGATGGGCCGCAGGCCCGCGAACGCCGCGCCGACTCCCAGGCCCGCGAAGCCGTGCTCGGTGATAGGCGTGTCGATGACGCGCTTGGGCCCGAACTCCTCGAGCAGGCCCTGGCTGACCTTGTAAGCCCCCTGATACTCGGCAACCTCCTCGCCCATGAGGAACACGGCGGGGTCGCGGCGCATCTCCTCGGCCATGGCGTCGCGCAGCGCCTCGCGCACGGTCATGGACCTGGTCGGGCCGGCATATGCGGCTTCAGCCGGGGCCATGGCGGCGGGCGCCGTCACCCGGGCCGGCGCGGGTTGCCCCCGCGCGGGCTTCGATTCGACATCCGCGCGCGGTTGGGAGCCGCTCCGGGGAACGGCGCCGCCGGGCTTCTCGGCCGCGGCGGCGTCGACAGCCTCTCCGTCCTCCGCCAGCAGCGCGATCGGCGTGTTCACCGCCACATTCTCCGTGCCCTCGGGGATGAGGATCTTGCCGAGCTTGCCCTCGTCCACGGCCTCGACCTCCATCGTCGCCTTGTCGGTCTCGATCTCGGCGATGACGTCGCCCGCGCGGACGTCGTCGCCTTCCTTTTTCAGCCAGCGCGCGATCTTGCCTTCGGTCATGGTGGGAGAGAGCGCCGGCATCAGGATCTGGATCGCCATCGGCCGCTACTCCGCCGCCAGCACGTCCGTGTAGAGCTCGGACGGGTCTGGTTCTGGACTCTCCTGCGCGAAGGCCGCCGCCTCGGAGACGATGTCCTTGACCTCGCGGTCGATGGTCTTGAGGCGGTTTTCGTCGACGATGCCGTCATCGAGCATCTTCTTGCGCAGGTGCTCGATCGGATCGTGCTCCTGGCGCATCCGCGCAACCTCCTCCTTGCTCCGGTACTTGGCGGGATCGGACATGGAGTGGCCGCGGTAACGATAGGTCATCATCTCCAGGATGATCGGCCCCTTGCCTGAGCGCGCATGGGCGACCGCCTTCTCGCCGGCGGCCATGACGGCAAGCACGTTCATGCCGTCGACCTGGCTGCCCGGGATGCCGTAGGCCTGGCCGCGCTGATGAAGCTCCGGCCGCGCCGAGGCGCGCTCGACCGATGTGCCCATGCCGTAGCGGTTGTTCTCGATGATGTAGACGACGGGAAGCTTCCAGAGAGCGGCCATATTGAAGCTCTCGTAGACCTGCCCCTGGTTGATCGCACCGTCTCCGAGATAGGTGAGGCTGACGCGGCCGTTCTCGTTGTAGCGATGGGCGAAGGCGAGGCCCGTGCCGAGGGGCACCTGCGCGCCGACGATCCCGTGGCCGCCAAAGAAGGCTTTCTCGCGGCTGAACATGTGCATCGAGCCGCCCTTGCCCTTGGAATAGCCCCCGCGCCGGCCGGTGAGCTCCGCCATGACGCCCTTCGGGTCCATCCCGCAGGCCAGCATGTGGCCGTGGTCGCGATAGGAGGTGATGACGGTGTCGCCCTCCTCGATCGCGGCCTGCATGCCGACCACCACGGCCTCCTGGCCGATATAGAGGTGGCAAAAGCCGCCGATCAGGCCCATTCCGTACATCTGGCCCGCCTTCTCCTCGAAGCGGCGGATCAACAGCATGTCGCGGTAGAGAGCGAGCACTTCCTCAGGCGCGGCCGCCACCTCTTCGGCGGGCCGGCCCTTGCGCTTTGCGGAAACCGCCATCTTTGCCTGCCTCCCGGGAATTCAGGCCTCTGAAACGCGGGGGGACGCGCCGGGCCTTTCAGCGAAGGTAACGGGAGGGACAGAACATTTCAAGGCGAGGTCAAATGCTTGACCCACTTAAGAAAATAGTCGCTTAACCGGATAACGGTTTAAGACCGCCTATTGGCCGCGGTCGAGGAGAATGACCCGGTCTTCGGGGCGTGCCAGGTTGAGCACGGCACGGGCCCGCTCCTCCAGCATGTCGCGATCGAGACTCTCGGGCCTCAACAAGGCGACGCGCCGCTCCAACCGGTCGCGCTCGGCGGCAAGCTCCGCTTCGCTCGATTTCGCATCGGCGATCTCCTGGCGCAGCTTGAGCCAGGAACGCAGGCCGCGATCGCCTTCCACCGCGTGATAGGCGAAGTAGCTGAAGACGA
>DATIDB010000080.1:0-18196 GCA_035456545.1 Alphaproteobacteria bacterium
GAGCCAGAGCGAGGCGGCCGATTACGAGCCGGTGCTGGCGCCGGCGGCAAAGCTCAAGGTGCCGATGGTCTGCGCCAACCCCGATCTCGAGGTGATCCGCGGCGGGGTGCGCGAGATTTGCGCCGGCATGCTGGCGCTGCGCTACGAGGAGCTGGGCGGACGGGTGCGCTATCACGGCAAGCCGCATCGCAGCGTCTACGACCGCGCGCTTCCCAAGCTCGGCCTCGAGCCCGGCGCGCGGGTGCTCGCGGTCGGCGATTCCCTGCGCACCGACATCGCCGGAGCGCGGCAGGCGGGGCTGCAATCGCTCCTCGTCACCGGCGGCATCCATGCCGAGGAGCTCGGCATCGCCGCCGGCGCGCATCCCGACCCGAAGCTCCTCGCCGAGATTTGCGCCCGCTCCGGCGAGCGCCCGGATGTCGCCGCGCCGGCGTTCGTGTGGTGATCGCTCAGTGATCCGAGCCGTGCAGGATCGCCTCGCGCAGGCCGGTCTCGTAGGTCAACCCCGCTTCGGTCAAGAGGATCGCGAAGGGATACATCGCCTTGGCGAGGCCCTTGCGCTCCAGCGCCTTCCAGGCGCTCTCGTTGGCGAGCCCGCTCGCGTCCTTTGCGTGCACGACATAGGCGCCGACATGCATATGGTTTCCGTGCGGATGCGGCAGGTTCGAGACGATCACCTCGCCCGGCTCCGAGCCGGGCGTGGCGTGGCCCGGATGGCGCGCCAGCTCCTGCAACAGGGTGAGGGTCTTGAGCTGCAGGGGATTGAGGTTCAGCGGGTTCTGCTTCTTGGCCATACCTGCGCCTCTCTTCCGTCGCGACAGCCCTAGCCGCTCGCCGCGCGGCTGTCCAGCTTCGGCGCTTCGATGAGCACCGCTTCGGCCAGACGGCGATAGTCGCTCGGCTCGTTGTAGGCCTGAGCCGAAACGCGCAACCAAAGCGCGCCTTTGAACGGGAAGACGGGGACCTGGATGCGGCGCCGCTTCAGCAGGCGGCCATGCAGCAGCCGCGCGGCGTCTTCCCCCTCCGCATCGGTCGGGACACGCACCGCCGCCATCGCCCAACGCTGCTCGGGAAGGCCGGCGAGGTCGGTTCCCCAGGCCTGCGCAAGCAGGGCCGCCGCGTCCGAGGCGAGGCGACGGTTCCGCTCCATCAGCGCCGGCCCGCCGAGCCGGCGGTGAAACTCGATCGCGGCCGGAGCGCTGAGGAAGGCGGTCACGTCGCGCGTGCCGGTCCAGCCGAACTCCACCGCCAATCCTCCGCCATAGCCATGGGAGATCACGGTCGGGTGCAGATCCGCGGCGCGGTCGGGGCGCACCCAAAGCACCGCGCAGCCGCGGGGCGCGAAGAACCATTTGTGCAGGTTGCCGACGACCCAATCGGCGCCCAGCGCGGGCAGATCGAGCGGAAGCTGTCCTGGACCGTGCGCGGCATCGATCAGGACCGGAATCCCCCGCGCGCGGCAGAGGGCGCAGAGGCGCTCGACCGGCATCCGCAAGGCGCCGCGCGCGGCGATGAGGTCGAACACCGCAAGCGCGGTGCGCGGCGTGAGCGCGGCCTCGACGCTGGCGACGATCTCCTCGTCGCTGGCCGCGGGCCAGGGCAACGGCGCCTCGATCAGGCGTCCGGCGAGCGCACTGAGCCGATGCCGCGCGGCGTTACGGATGGCGGGATAGACTTGATCGGTGGTGACGATCTCGGCGCCCGGCGGCAGTTGGAACGCTTGCAGCACCGCATTGGCGCCGGTCGTGGCGTTGTCGACGAAGACGAGGTCTTCCACGCGCGCGCCCAGCGCCTCCGCCGCCGCCCTGCGTGCGGCCTCGAGGCGGGGCAGCAGGCGATGGTGATCGAAGAAATGCGGCGGATCGCGCTCCATCTCGCGCTTGAGGCGCGCTTGGGCGGAAAGCACCAGCTTCGGCGTCAGGCCGAAGGCGCCGTGATTGAGGAAGGTCAGTCCCCGCGGCAACGGCCAGAGCTCGCGCAACGCGGCCTTTGCCGCGGAATGCCCTTCCGGCATCGGTCTTCCCCCTCGTCTCCCGATCGTACCGTCAGGCCATGGGCTCGAACTCGATCCCCTGCGCCAGCGGCAGCTTGTTCGAATAGTTGATGGTGTTGGTGGCGCGCCGCATATAGGCCTTCCAGGCGTCCGAACCCGATTCGCGGCCCCCGCCGGTTTCCTTCTCGCCGCCGAAGGCGCCGCCGATCTCCGCCCCGCTCGGCCCGATATTCACATTGGCGATGCCGCAGTCGCTGCCGTCCGGCGCGAGGAACGCCTCCGCCTCCCGGACGTCGGTCGTGAAGATGCAGGAGGAGAGCCCCTGCGGCACGTCGTTGTGCATCGCCAGGCCTTCCGCGAAGTCGCGATAGCGCATGACGTAGAGGATCGGCGCGAAGGTCTCTGCCTTGACGATCTCGCTCTGGCCCGGCATCTCGGCGATGGCCGGGCGCACATAGAAGCCTCGCGGGAAAACATTCTCGAGCACGCGCTGACCGCCGAAGATCCTGCCGCCATCCGCGCGGGCGCGCTCCAGCGCGCGCTGCATGCCGGCGAAGGCGTTCTCGTCGATCAGCGGCCCGACCAGCACGCCCGGCTCCAAGGGGTTGCCGATCTTCACCGATTCATAGGCTCGGCTGAGGCGCGGCAGCAGCGCGTCATAGACCCGCTCCTGGACGATCAGGCGCCGAAGCGAGGTGCAGCGCTGGCCGGCGGTGCCGACGGCGCTGAAGAGGATCGCGCGCACCGCGAGGTCGAGATCGGCCGAGGGCGCGACGATCATGCCGTTGTTGCCCCCCAGCTCCAGAAGGCACCGCCCGAAGCGGCGCGCGACGCGGGGCGCGACCTCGCGGCCCATCCGCGTCGAGCCGGTGGCGCTGACCAGCGCCACGCGGCGGTCGTCGACCAGCATCTCGCCGATGTCGCGCCCGCCGATCGCGATCTCCAAGAGGCCGTCCGGCGCATCGCCGAACTTCTTCAGCGCGCGCCGGAACAGCGCCCGGCAGGCGAGCGCGGTCAGCGGCGTCTTCTCCGAGGGCTTCCAGACCACCGGATCGCCGCAGACGATGGCGAGCGCGAAGTTCCAGGACCAGACCGCGACCGGGAAGTTGAAGGCGCTGATCACGCCCACGACGCCGATCGGATGCCACGTCTCCATCATGCGGTGGCCGGGGCGCTCCGAGGCGATGGTGAGGCCGTAAAGCTGGCGCGAGAGGCCGAGCGCGAAGTCGCAGATGTCGATCATCTCCTGGACTTCGCCCTTGCCCTCCTCGCGGATCTTGCCGGTCTCGAGCGTCACCAGCTCGCCCAGCTCCGCCTTGTGCGTCCGCAATTCCTCGCCGAAGAGGCGGATCAGCTCGCCGCGGCGCGGCGCGGGCACGGTGCGCCAGGACTGGAAGGCCGCCGCCGCGCGTCCGATCATCGCGTCGAGATCGCGCAAGGATGCGGTGCGGACGCGGCCGAGCTCCGCGCCGTCGATCGGCGAATGCACGGCAAGGTCGCCGCCCGTCGCGGCGTCCCGGTCCAGGCCCAAGGCCTCGAAGAGCTGCGCTGCGGTCATGAGCGTCACCTCACCTGCTGGTTTCGCTGGGGCGGTAGCGCGAGAGCCGCGCCGACGCCGCGCCGCGCTCGCGTCCCTGCCGTCCTTGCATGATACCGGATTGAACGATGATCTCCGAAACCAGCTCCTCTTGGCGGTAGGCCATGACATGCACGCCCGCAACGCCCTTGATCTCGCGGATCTGCTGGATCAGCTCGATGCAGAGCCGCTTGCCCTCGGCCTTCTGGTTCGCCGCGCCCTCCAGGCGCTTGATCACCGCATCGGGGATGTGGATGCCGGGGACATGCGTGCGCATCCAATTGGCCGCGCGCGCGGAGGCGAGCGGCCCGACGCCGGCGAGGATGAAGCATTTCTGATCGAGGCCAAGATCGCGCACCCGCGCCATGAAGCTCTCGAAGAGAGCCAGGTCGAAGCAATACTGGGTCTGGATGAACTCGGCCCCGGCGGCGACCTTCTTGCCCATATGAATGGCGCGGTAGTCGTAAGGCGGAACGAAGGGGTTGGCGGCCGCGCCGAGGAAGACCTGCGGCGGTTTGGTGATCTTGCGGCCCGAGAGGAAGCGCCGCTCATCGCGCATGGTGCGGATGGTCTGAAGCAGGGAGGTGCTGTCCAGGTCGAAAACGGGCTTGGCCTCCGGCTGGTCGCCGGCCTGCACCCCATCGCCGGTGAGGCATAGGATATTGGCCACGCCCATCGCCGCCGCGCCGAGCACGTCGCCCTGGATCGCGATTCGGTTGCGGTCGCGGCAGGAAATCTGCATGACCACGGCGTAACCGGCGCGGGTCAGGAGGCTGCAGATCCCGACGCTCGACATATGGGTGTTCGCGCCGGACGCGTCCGTGGCGTTGATCGCATCGCAGACCTCGGAAAGTACGAGGGCGCGGTCGTAGACCTCCTCCGGGTCGGCGGAGTCGGGAGGGTTCAGCTCGGCGGTGACCGCGAACCTGCCCTCGCGCAGCACGCGCTCCAGCCGCCCGCGCGAGGAATGGCCGGGCAAGGGCGGCAGCGGCCCGGCGGGGTCGTGCAGAAGATCGCCGAGGCGCTCAGCCATGGGCGGGCGGATTTGCGGGCGCGCCCTTCGCGGCCGCCACGCGCAGCCAGGACGAGCGCCCCCAGAGCCGGTGATCGACCGGCGGCTGGCGATCGAGGATCGCCTCGCCCCCCGCCATGCGCCGCGAGCCCTCCCAGGCGGCGACCCAGACGCATTTCATCTCCGGCTTCACCTCGCAATGGCCGTTCAATCGGACGCCCCCGCAAGGCCCGTTGCGCAGGCTCTTGGGGCAGTTCATGGGGCAGGACATGCCGGTGTCGCTGAGCACGCACTGGCCGCACATGCGGCAGTCGAAGAGCAGCGTCTTCACCCCGCGCTCGACCGCCGCGACGGGCGCCTCGGCGCGCTCGTATCCGATCCGCGCGAAGGCCGGCGCCGTGAGGATCAGCACCCGCTCGACGGCCGCATAGAGCCGCTCCAGGGCGCGCGCATGGCGGACGGACCAATGGCGAAGGGCGTACATCGCAGACCCCGTGGCGGCGGGGCGTCTGAACCTCCGACCCGCCTCAGAGCCCGACCGTATCCGTCCGCGAGCGAAAAGCAAACTCCTGGAAAAGCCCGGGATTCCGCCGCTCTGGCCGCTCCTCCTTTTTCGCCGCTTGCCGAACTAAAGACATAAAGATATGTTTATGTCCTGTAGCAAACTGGCGGGCGCATGGACCAGCTCTTACAGGGCTTGCGGGCGGCGGCGGAGCGGACCCGGCTTCGGATCCTGGGACTGTGCGCGCATGCCGAGCTGACCGCGAGCGATCTTTCGGAAATCCTCGGACAGAGCCAGCCACGCGTCTCGCGGCACCTGAAGCTCCTGGTCGAGGCGGGGCTCCTGGAGCGTCACCAGGAGGGAAGCTGGGCCTATTACCGGCTCTCGGCCGTCTCGGGCCTTGCCGCCGTGCTGGCCGACCTGATGCCGGAGAACGACCCGGTGCTCGGCCTCGACCTCGAGCGGCTCGAAGCGGTCAAGGAAGCCTGGGCCGTCAAGGCGGCCGCCTATTTTCACCGCCATGCCGTCGATTGGGACCGCATCCGCGCCCTTCATGTGGACCAGGCGCGCGTCGATGGAGCGCTGAGGCGACTCTTCCGCCGCGCGCCGGTGCGCGACCTCCTCGACATCGGCACCGGGACCGGCCACGTGCTGCAGGTGCTGGGCGATGAGGTCGAGGCGGCGGTCGGCATCGATCGCTCGCGCGACATGCTCATCGTCGCCCGCGCGAACATCCATCGCGCGGGCCTGCGCCACTGCCAGGTCCGCCAGGCCGATATGATGCATCTGCCCTTCGCAGGCGGAACGGCCGACGCGGCGATCTTCCACATGGTCCTGCATTTCGCCGAAGACCCGGCCGGCGCCATCGCCGAGGCGGCGCGCGTGCTGCGGCCTGGCGGACGCCTCATCATCGTCGATTTCGCCCCGCATACCCGCGACGAGCTGCGCGAGGCGCATGCGCATCGCTGGCTCGGCTTCGCCGACGGCCGCGTCGAGAGCTGGCTCTCCGAGGCGGGGCTGGTGCCGGGCGAGCCCGAGCGCCTGAAGGGCGGGCCGCTCACGGTCGTCCTCTGGCACGCAACCCGTCCCGCCAACCTGGACGCCGAGGCGGCGTCCGTCCAAGCGACCGGATGAGGAATATGCGAGCCGCACCCGCCCTCTCCTTCGAATTCTTCCCGCCGGCGCAGCCGAAGGCGGAGGCGCAGTTCTGGGACGGGCTCGACCGCCTCGCGCCGATCGGACCGCAATTCGTCTCGCTCACCTACGGGGCGGGCGGCTCGACGCGCGAGCGAAACGACCGCTTCATCCGCGCGATGTTGCGACGGGGCGATATCACCGTCGCCGCGCATCTGACCTGCGCCGGCGCCTCGCGCTCCGATCTGGCGGCGCTGGTCGGCGGCTGGGCCGAGGCGGGGCTCAAGCGGATCGTCGCGCTGCGCGGCGATGCGCCCGGACACGCGGCGGCCTTCGTGCCGCATCCGGAGGGCTTCGCCAACACCGCGGAGTTCGTCTCGGCGCTCCGCCGCATCGCCGAGTTCGACATCTCCGTCGCCGCCTACCCGGAATGCCATCCGCAGGCGGCCTCGCCCGAGGCCGATCTCGACACCTTGAAGCGCAAGCTCGACGCCGGCGCGGCGCGCGCGATCACTCAGTATTTCTTCGAGCCGGAGTGTTTCCTCGCCTTCCGCGATCGCGCGGCGAAGGCCGGGATCGACAAGCCGATCGTCCCCGGCGTGCTGCCGGTCTTCAACTTCGCCAAGGTGGCGGAGTTCAGCCGGCGCTGCAAGGCCAGCATTCCCGCCTGGCTCGCCCAGCGCTTCGAGGGACTCGCCGCCGATTCGGAGGTCAGCCAAGACCTTGCCGCCGAGACGGCGGGCGAGCTGTGCCAAAAGCTGCGGGAGGAAGGCGTCGAAGCCTTTCACTTCTATACGCTGAACCGCGCGGGGCTCACCTCCGCGATCTGCCGGCGCCTCGGCATCGCCGCTCCCGCGAGCACCGCCGAGCAGGCGGCATAGCATGCGCAGCCTCTCCGAGGCGATCGGCCGCAGGCTTCTCCTGGCGGACGCGCCGATCGAGAACCAGCTCATCGATGCGCCGATCGATCCTGAGCGCGACCTCTTCGGCGCGGAAGGATGCCTCGCCGTGCTGAGCCTGACGCGCGCGAGCCTCGTGCGCGCAACCCATGAGGCGCAGCTTCGCGCCGGCGCGGACATCCTGCGCACCAATACCGGCCGGGCGTCCCCCCTGGAGCTGCGGCGCTTCGGGCTCGGCGACGACGCCTTCGCAATCAATTGCAGCGCGGCGCGTCTTGCCGCCGAGGCCGTCGCCGCCACTCGCGAGACCGGCGGTCATTCCTTCGCGCTCGGCATGGTGCGCGACCTCGGCTGGGAGGCGACGGCCCGCGAGTTGGAAGACGCCGCCGCGCTTCAGGCGTCGGGCCTCTTCGCCGGCGGGGTGGATGGCGTCGCCATCGACGTGGCCTCCCAGCGCGGCCGCGCCCCCGCCTTTCTGAGAGGCGCGACGCGGGCGCGCGCGCAGGCGCGGAGCGCCGCGGGGATCTATCTCTTCAGCGATCATGGTGCGCCGGAAGGAAACGACCGCGCCCTCCGCTATCTTCAGATATCGGCAGAGGAAGCGCGCGCGACGCCCTCTCGGCTGCGTGGATTCAACCTGATCGGAGGACGCGGCTGCGAGGATACCGCCGCGCTCGTCGAGCTTTTGAGAGAACTCGCGACCGACGGCGCGGGACCTTATTGCGAAGCTGCCCGCAGATCCTTGATGCGATCCGATCCGAGCGCGTCTCCCTGACGCGACGAGCGCTTCGCTAGGCTGCGGCAATGGCCCGGTGCTTTGGCTCTCGCCTCAGTCTCGCCACGGGTCCGGCGATTCTCGAGCACGCCATGGCCGAAGAACCGGATCGGATCGAACGATCGAAGCTGCGCGGGAGTTACTCCGCCGCGGAGGCGGGTTCGCGCGCCGAGGCGCCCGCCTTCTCGATCTCGGCGGCCTTCTCCTCGACCAATCGCACCAGGTGATCGACGATGCCGGCGTCCTTCAGCCGGTGATGCGGCTGGCCGGCGATATAGACCATATGGGTGCCGCCGCCGCCGCCCGTGAAGCCGATATCCGTCTCGCGCGCCTCGCCCGGCCCGTTGACGACGCAGCCGATGACCGAGACCGTGAGCGGCGTCGTGATATGCGCGAGCCGCTCCTCCAGCACCTCGACCGTGCGGATCACGTCGAATTGCTGGCGCGCGCAGGAGGGACAGGCCACAACGGTCACCCCGCGCCGGCGCAGGCCGAGCGCCTTCAGGATGTCGAAGCCGGCCTTCACCTCCTCCACCGGATCGGCGGAGAGCGAGACGCGGATGGTGTCCCCGATCCCCGCCCAGAGAAGCGAGCCGATGCCGATCGCCGATTTGACCGTGCCCATGCGCAGGGCCCCGGCCTCGGTGACGCCGAGATGGAGCGGGTAATCGCAGGCCTCGGCGAGGCCCTGATAGGCGGCGACCGCGAGAAACACGTCGGAGGCCTTGCAGGAGATCTTGAATTCGAGGAAGTCGTTGTCCTCGAGGATGCGCGCATGGGTGAGCGCGCTTTCGATCATCGCCTCCGGGCAGGGCTCGCCGTATTTCTCCAGTAGGTCGCGCTCGAGGCTGCCGGCGTTGACGCCGATGCGCATCGAGCAGCCATGGTCCTTGGCCGCCTTCACCACCTCGCGCACGCGCTCGGCGGAGCCGATATTGCCGGGGTTGATGCGCAGGCACGCCGCCCCCGCCTCGGCGGCCTCGATCGCCCGCTTATAGTGGAAGTGGATATCGGCCACGATCGGCACGCGCGCGGCCGCGACGATGCGCTTCAAGGCCGCGGTCGAAGCTTCGTCGGGGCAGGAGACGCGCACGATATCGGCTCCCGCCTCCTCCAGCGCCTTGACCTGCGCGATGGTCGCTTCGGCGTCGGCGGTGAGCGTGTTCGTCATCGACTGCACGCTGATCGGCGCATCGCCCCCGACCGGAACGGAGCCGACCATGATTTGCCGGCTCTGACGGCGATGGATTTGGCGGTAGGGCCGAAGGCTCATGGGATCGATCGCAGTTGCGCGCGGCGGTTGGCCTGATGGATCTGGCCGACGAGCTTAACCTGGGCCGCCTTGCCGGGTTATTTCAACCCCCAGCCCCGTCCGGCAATGGATTATTCCACCGATGGCGCGCCGGTAAGGGCGTCGGGATCGAGGGAAATGCCCCGGCGGACCGAGCCCACGGCTCCCAGCGCCGGCATCGGGCGGCCATCCACGGTGATCTCCAGCCCGCCGGCATTGCCGGTGAAGAGCGTGAGCCCCGGCTGGACCGGAACGTCCAGGGACTCCCCGGCCAGAAGGGTGCGGGTAAGGATCGGCAGCCCGGCCGAGTCGCTGATCTGGATCCAGCTTGCCAGCCGCGCATGCAGGGTCACCCGGGCGGTCCCGCCTGCCTGCGGCGGAAGGGACTCGGCCGGCTCGGCGGCGGCGGTGGAGAAGCGGGGAAGTTCCGGCAGGGCCGGAGCCGCCGGCAAGCCCGCCGATGCCTCGCCGCCGCTGTCCGGCTCGGCGGCGACCGGCTCGTCCTCCTCGGTGCTGCCCACCGCGACCTCGTCCTCCCCGGCGCTGACCGATGGCGCGCCCTCCGGCTGTGATTGGACGGCGACGGCGGTGGTGAGCGCGGTCACCCCGGCCGAGGCGCCTTCGCTCAAGGCCAGGGATGCGCCGCCGCTGGCCGCGGCCGGGGCGGGCATGGAGACGGGTCCCGCCTGCGGGGCCGGCGAGACGGCGGATTGCGCGGCGGGCTCGGTTGCGGCGTTCTCGCTCGCGGCCGGCGCGGTCGCGGCCGGGACCGGAGCCAGGGCGTCCGAGGGAGCTTGACCGGTTGGCGTGGGCTCGGCCGTCCCGCCGCTCACCAGGCTCTTCAAGCTGGCCGAGAGGCGCGGGATCAGAGCCTCATCGCCCGCGCCGCGGCTGGTGATCGCGTACCATCCGCCATAGCCGATGGCGAGCACCAGGAGCGACACCACGATGAGCGCTCCGCCCGGCATCTTGCCTTCGGGCACGGGCTCGGGAAAGGCGAGGTGGGTGCGATGGTCCAGCCCCTCGACCTCGCCCTTGAAGCGGCGGACGATCTCGGCGGCATCGAGGCCGAGATACTCGGCATAGGACCGAACGAAGCCGACGGCATAGGTCGGCCCCGGCAGCTCGCGGAAGCGGCCGTTCTCGATCGCCTGGAGATAGGCGAGCCGGATGCGCAGATTGGCCGAGACGTCGCGCAGGCTCTGCCCATAACGCTCGCGCGTCTGCTTGAGAAGCTGGGCGATGCCTTCGCGCACTTCCTCGATCGGCTCGACGCGGGCTCGCGCCGCCTCCGACTGGCCGGGATCCCCGACGACCTTGAACAAACGTCGCTTCAGCTCAGACATCAACCGCCCCGATCGAAAGCGCCCCTGAACGAGCGGCGGCGCCGGCTCGCACCTGGAACGAGATGGGTCTCGGATACGACGATTTCACGAAGCTTCGCGCGAAAGCTGTCCCCCGCCCTTTTTGTACCAAGAGCCTCGCCCTCGCGGCAACACTCAGCTTCGCAACCCGCGGAAACCTTGGACTTACGGGCGTCAGGCGGCCACCCCGTGATCGCGGGCATAGCTCTGCAGCCGCCCGCGCAGCGACGGCTCGGGCGCATCGAGCAGGCGCCGCAGGAATGAGGCGGCCGCGCCAAGATCGAGGCTGCGCGCCATCGCCCGCACCGGGCCGATCGCCTGGGGCGCCATGGAGAGGCTGCGGAAGCCCAGAGCCGCCAGCGCCATCGCCTCCAGCGGCGCTCCCGCCATCTCGCCGCAGACGGCCGCCGACACTCCCGCCGTCTCGGCCGATTCGGCGATGCCGGCCAGGATCTTCAGCATCGCGGGCGCGAGCATGTCGTAGCGGTGGGCGAGGCGCGGATTGCCGCGATCGGAGGCGAACAGGAACTGTTGCAGGTCGTTGGTCCCCACCGAGAGGAAATCGATCCTCTGCAGAAGGGCGGGCAACTGCCAGAGCAGCGCCGGAACCTCCATCATGACCCCGATCGCAAGACGTTCCGGGAGGGGCTGGCCGCGCGCGCGGGCGCGCTCCAGCTCCAGCTCCAGGACCTGCCGGGCACGCTCGAACTCGCTGACCTGCGCGATCAAGGGGAACATCAGCGACAGCGGCCGCCCGGCCGCGGCGCGAATCATCGCCCGGAGCTGCTGGCGCAGGAGCGCCGGGCGGTCCAGCCCGATGCGGATGGCCCGCCAGCCCATGGCCGGGTTCTCCTCCCCCTCCTCGTGCCAATAGGGCAAGGCCTTGTCGCCGCCGATATCGAGGGTGCGGAAAACGACCGGATGCCCGTTGGCCTGATCGAGGACGCGCCCGTAAAGCGCCGCCTGGCTGGAGACATCCGGGAAGCTGGAGCGCACCATGAAGGGGATTTCGGTGCGGTAGAGCCCGACCCCGTCGGCCCCGGTCTCGGCGATCTGGCGCAAGTCGATGAGGAGCCCCGCATTGATGTTGAGCGACACCCTCACCCCGTCCTTGGTCACCGGCGGCAGATCGCGCGTGAGGGCGAAGGCCCGCCGGCGGCGGTCGCGATCGCTCAAGGTCTCCTCGTAGGCGGCGAGGATGTCCTCGCGAGGCCTGAGGAAGACCTGCTCGTTATCCGCATCGACGATGACCGTGTCGCCCGGCTCGATGCGGATCAGCGCCCCCGGGACGCGGCCCAGAATCGGGATGCCGAGCGCCCGCGCGACGATCGAGACATGGGCGGTCGGGCTGCCCTCCTCCAGCACCAGGCCCAGGATGCGCCGGCGGCCGTAATCCAAGAGCTCCGCGGGCCCGAGGCTTCGGGCGATGAGGATGGCGCGCTCGGGCACCTTTGCATGACGCGAGCGCTCCTCCGCGCCCGTCAGGTGCTCGATCAGCCGGTTGGCGAGGTCGTCGAGATCGGAGAGGCGCTCGCGCAAATAGGGATCGGTCGCCTGCGAGAGCCGCGCGCGCGTGTCGTCCTTGACCTTCTGAACCGCCGCCTCGGCGGTGAGGCCGCTGCGGATGGCCTCGGCGATCCGGGTGATCCAGCCCCGATCCTGCGCGAACATCCGGTAGGTCTCCAGGATGTCCCGCTCCTCGCCATGAACGAGGTCGGAGGAGGCGATCAGATCGTCGAGCGCGACCTGCATCCCGGAGACGGCGCCGCGCAGCCGGTCGAGCTCGGCTTCGGGATCCTCCGCCACGATGCGGGTCAGCACGACGCCCGGCTCATGCAGCACGGCGACGCCGACGGCGATCCCGGGATTGAGCGACAGCCCCTCGAGCCGGATCGGCAGGAGACCGGTGCCCTCGCTCGGCCGCCGCTCCTCGGGGCTGACCAGCTCGCCGCCCGCGACCAGCTCGGCGAGCACCATGGCGATGGTCTGCAGCGCCTCGACGTCATCCTCGGTGTAATGGCGCTGCGTGCGGTTCTGGACCACCAGCACGCCGAGGACGCGCCCGCCCCTCAAGATCGGCACGCCCATCAGCGAGTGGTAGATCTCCTCGCCGGTCTCGGGGCGGTAGGCGAAGTTCGGATGCGACTGGGCGTCGGCCAGCGCCAGCGGGCGCGCATGGGCGGCGATGTCGCCGACCAGCCCCTCCCCGACCCTGAGCCGCGTCTTGTGGATCGCCTCCGACCGGAGGCCATGGGTGGCGAACAGCTCCAGCACCTCGCCCGCGCGCATCACATAGACCGAGCAGACCTCGGCCACCATATCGGCGGCGATCAGCGAGACGGTCTGCTGCAGCCTCTGCTCGGCCGGGAAATCCGCGGCCATGATGTCGCGGAGCCGGCGCAGGAGGCGGCGGAACGGGGTGAGGCCGCCGGCGGGCTCGCGCATCCCCGTCAGCCTCCGCCGGCCTGTCGCTCGAGGCTGTCCAGCGCCTGGTCGATCAGCTCCTCGATGATCTCGCGCGTCATCTGCTCGCGCGTGACCATGCCGACGCTTTGCCCCGCCATGACCGAGCCGTTCTCCACATCGCCCTCGATCACCGCGCGGCGGAGCGCGCCCGCCCAGAAATGCTCGATCTCGAGCTGCGCGGCCTTCTGATCCAGCTCGCCATTGGTGGATCGCTGGATCACCTCGCGCTGGAACTGGAGGAAGCGCCGCGTTCCCTCATTGGCGAGCGCCCGCACCGGGATCACCGGAAACCGTGGATCGAGCTGCACGGAAGGGACGGCGTCGCGCGCGGCGGCGCGGATGAAGGCCTGCTTGAATTTCGGATGCGCGATGGATTCGTGTGCGCAGACGAAGCGGGTGCCGAGCTGGCTCCCCGAGGCGCCCATCTCGAGGAAAGAAAGAATGGCCTCGCCGCGCCCGATCCCGCCCGCGACGAAGACCGGGACTTCGGTCAGATGGGGAAGGATCTCCTGCGCCAGCACGCTGGTGGAGACGGGGCCGATATGGCCGCCCGCCTCCATGCCCTCGATCACGATCGCCTCGGCGCCCGAGCGCACCAGCTTGCGGGCGATCGCGAGCGCCGGCGCGAAGCAGACGAGCCGCGCGCCGCCGGAGCGCACGCGCGCCATCGCCGGACCGGGCGGCAATCCGCCCGCGAGCACGATATGGCCGACCTTGTGGTCGAGGCAGGCCTCGATCAGCCCCCGGAGCTGCGGATGCAGGGTGATGAGGTTCACGCCGAAGGGGGCGGAGGTCATCTTCGCGGTGGCGGCGATCTCCTCCGACAGCCGCTCAGGCGTCATGGATCCGGATGCGATCACTCCGAATCCCCCCGCGTTCGAGATCGCCGCGACGAGGTTGCGCTCGGACACCCAGGTCATGGCGCCTCCGAGGATGGCGACCGGCGCGCCGAGGAAGTCGCGGCCGCGGCGCCACAGGCGATCGAGCTGGGCCCGGGCGGCGGCGCGCCTCACGCGGCGTCGAGCCCGTAGGCGGTGTGAAGGGCGCGCAAGGCCAGTTCGGTATACTCCTCGGAGATCAGGACGCTGACCTTGATCTCGGAGGTGGAGATCACCTGGATGTTGATGCCCTTCTCCGCGAGCGCCCGGAACATGCGCTGGGCCACGCCCGCATGGCTGCGCATGCCGACCCCGATGACCGAGACCTTCACCACCGTCGCATCGGAGATCAGGTCGGCATAGCCCAGCTTCTGCCGCTGGTCGGCGAGCAGCTTCACCGCGCGCGTCAAATCCGCGCGCCCGACGGTGAAGGTGAGATCGGTCGTCGGCTCGGCGCCCGAGGAGACGTTCTGCACGATCATGTCGACATTCACCGCGGCGTCGGCCAGGGGCCCGAAGATCGCCGCGGCGACGCCGGGGCGGTCGGGAACGCGGACCAAGGTGATCTTGGCTTCGTCGCGGCTATAGGCGATGCCGCTCACCATTTCCTTTTCCACGATCTCGTCCTCGTCGGTGACCAAAGTGCCGGGCTTGTCCTCGAAGCTGGAGAGCACCTGCACCCGCACCCGGTGCTTCATGGCCAGCTCGACCGAGCGGGTCTGCAGGACCTTTGCGCCCTGCGAGGCCATCTCCAGCATCTCCTCATAGGTGATCTTATCGAGCTTGCGCGCCTTCGCAACGATGCGCGGATCGCTGGTGTAGACCCCGTCCACATCGGTGAAGATGTCGCAGCGGTCGGCTTCCAGCGCCGCGGCCAGCGCCACCGCCGAGGTGTCGGAGCCGCCCCGGCCGAGCGTCGTCACCCGGCCGTCGGGACCGAGGCCTTGGAAGCCGGCCACGACCGCGACCTGCTTCTGCCCGAAGCGGCGGACGATCTCGCCGCAGTCGATGGCCTCGATCCGCGCCTTGCCATGGACGCCGTCCGTGCGGATCGGGATTTGCCAGCCGAGCCAGGAACGGGCGTTCACGCCGATCTCCTGCAGCGCGATCGCCAGAAGGCCGATGGTGACCTGCTCTCCGGAAGCCACCACGACGTCGTATTCGCGCGCATCGTGCAGCCGCGCCGCCTCGTTGGTCCAGGCGACGAGCTGATTGGTCGCGCCCGCCATGGCCGAGAGCACGACGGCGACCTCGTGGCCGGCGTCGACCTCGCGCTTCACCCGCTCGGCCACGGCCCGGATCCGGGGCAGGTCGGCGACGGACGTGCCGCCGAATTTCATCACGATGCGGGCCATTCCGAACCCTTGTTCCCGAAGCTTCGCGCAGGCCCGGTTGCCGGGCCGGCGCGCGCCATCCATACTGGTCTACCGCGGCGCGCGCAATGCCCCAGCGCCGAGGGAGCGACCTCAATTCATTCGACCGTAACATTGCCGTCATGACGCGCCCCGCAGCGGCCGCCGCGACCACCGTCGATCCGCAGGAAATCCGGCGTTTCGCCGCGCTCGCCGAGGACTGGTGGTCGCCCGAGGGGCGGTTTCGCGCGCTCCACGCCTTGAACCCCGTTCGGCTCCGCTTCATCCGCGACCGGGCGGTCCTGCGCCTGGGCCGGGACGGGAGCGGGCGGACGCCGCTGGCGGGACTGGATGCGCTCGATATCGGCTGCGGCGGCGGCCTGCTGGCCGAGCCGCTGCGACGCATGGGCGCGCGGGTGACCGGCCTCGACGCCGATGCCGAGGGCCTGGCGGTCGCCCGGCGGCACGCGGAGGAGAACGGCCTCGAAATCGATTATCGCCTCGGCTCGGCCGAA
This sequence comes from Alphaproteobacteria bacterium, assembly GCA_035456545.1. Taxonomy (GTDB): domain Bacteria; phylum Pseudomonadota; class Alphaproteobacteria; order JAREAF01; family JAREAF01; genus JAREAF01. The sequence goes on from DATIDB010000080.1 coordinate 15,758, forward strand.
GAGCTCGCCGCCGCGGGCGCCGAATTCGATCTCGTCCTCGCCATGGAGATCGTCGAGCATGTCGCCGACCGCGAGGCCTTCCTCGCGGCATGCGCCGCGCTGACGCGCCCCGGCGGGCTCCTCGTCGCGGCCACGTTGAATCGCACCGCCAAGGCTTTCGCGCTCGCCGTCGTCGGCGCCGAATACGTGTTGGGCTGGGTGCCCCGCGGCACGCATGACTGGCGGAAATTCGTCCGCCCCTCCGAGCTTGCCTCGGGGTTGAGGCGCAACGGCCTTGAGGTCGATGCGCTGACCGGCCTGGCCTACGATCCGATCGCCGGGGCCTGGCGGCTCTCGCGCGACCTTGCCGTCAATTACATGCTCGCGGCGACGAAACCGCCCGAGCCCTGACATGGTCGACGGCATCGACCATCTCGTGCTTTGCGTTCGCGACCTGGAGCGGGCGCGCGATCTCTATCGCCGTCTCGGCTTCACGCTCACGCCTCCCGCGCGCCATCCCTTCGGCACCGGCAACAGCCTCGTGCAATTCGAGGAGCGCGGCTTCCTCGAGCTCCTGGCTCTTCTCGACGCGAACGCCGTGCCGCCGATGCGGCCGGGCAACTTCAACTTCGGGGCCTACAATCGCGATGTCCTCGCCCGCCAGGAGGGCTGCTCCATGCTGGTGCTGGAGAGCGCGGATGCGAAGGCGGAGGCGCGCACCTGGCGCGCGGCGGGGCTCGGCGATTTCGAGCCCTTCCATTTCGAGCGTCCGGCGCCGCTGCCGGACGGCAGCTTCAAGAAGGTGGCCTTCACCCTCGCCTTCGCGGTGCATCGGGACCTTCCCGATGCGGTGTTCTTCGCCTGCCAGCAGCACGCGCCCGAGATTTTCTGGAGGCGGGAATACCAGCGTCACGACAACGGCGCGCTCGGCATCGAGGAGGCGGCGATGGTGGCGGCCGATCCGCTGGCGCTGGCTGGGCTCCTGGAAAGCGTCGCCGGCCGTCCCGCCGAGCGCGCCGATGGCGGGCTGAAATGCGAGACCGGACGCGGCGTCCTGCGGGCGCTCACTCCGGCGGCGTTTTCCCGCCGCTATGCGGGCGCGCCGGCGCCATCGCTCGCGCGGGGACCGCGGTTCGCGGGGTGCCGAATCCGCACCGCCGACCTGGCCGCGCTGCGCTCGCGGCTCGGCGAGGGGAAGATCGCATTCGCGGAGGCGGACGGCGCGCTCGTCGTCCCGCCGGCCGAAGCATTCGGCGTCGCGCTCGGCTTCGTTCAGCGCTCGAAGCGGTAAAGCTCCTCGGCGATGCGGGCGAAGACCGTGTCCCAGTCGCCGCGCTTGGGCTGCCGGAACAGCCGCACGCTCGGGTACCAGGGGCTGTCCTCGCGATCCAGGAGCCAGAACCAATAAGGGGTGAAGGGCAGGAGGACCCAGGTTGGCCGCCCCAGCGTGCCGGCAAGATGGGCCGGCGCGCTGTCGACCGTGATCACCAGGTCGAGACGATCCATGAGCGCGGCCGTGTCCGCGAAATCCTCGATGAGCGGAGCGGCATCGAGGATGCGGCCGTCCGCCGCCCTGGCCAGCTCTTCGGCCTGGGGGCCTTTCTGCAGGCTGACGAGCCGCAGCTTCGGGTTGTCGGCGAAGGGCAGGAAGCGCTCCAGCGGGATCGAGCGCTGAGCGTCGCCGGCATAGTCGCGATTGCCCGCCCAGGCGATGCCGACGGCAATCCGTCCGGCGATCTCCGCCAGAAGCGGCTCGAATTTCGCGCCGAGCTCGGGCTGCGGATGCAGATCGGGCGCGGGCGGCACGGTCGAGGGATACGCCGCGAAGAGCCGCGGCAGCTCCATCAGGGGCGCGTGCAGATCGGCCTTCGGCAGGCGCTCGCCCGCGGCGATCAATTCGTCCACGCCGCGCAGGCGGCCGAACAGCCGCGTCAGCGGGCGAGGGCATTCGAAGATCACCGTCGCCCCTTGCGCCTTGACCAGGGGAATGAAGCGCGAGGCAGCGATGGTGTCGCCGAAGCCCTGCTCCGCCCAAAGGAGGATGCGCGCGCCCGAAAGATCCTCGCCCTCCCAGGCAGGGATCGACAGCCGCCTCGGCCGCGCCTCGCGGGCGCGCCAGCGCAGGCGGTAATCCTCAAGGCCGGGCCCCCAGCGGCCCTGAACGAGATGGACGTAGCCGCGCCCCAGGCGCGCCTGGAGATGATCGGGATCGAGCGCCAGCGCCTGATCGAAGCTGATAGCCGCTTCGCCCAACCAGCCCTCGGCGGTGAGCGCATGCCCCAGCCCGGCATGGGCGTCCGGCAGCTCGGGAGCCAACGCCACGGCGCGCCGGCAGCAGGCGACCGCCTCATCGGTGTGGCCGAGCTGGCGCAGGCATTGCCCGAGGAGGTTGAGCGCGGCGGCGTAGCGCGGATTGAGGGCCAGCGCCTTGTGGCAGGCCCGGGTCGCCTCGGGCCAGCG
>DATIDB010000081.1:0-6017 GCA_035456545.1 Alphaproteobacteria bacterium
TTGCAGCTTGATCCCCAGCGGATTGCCGGGGACGCCACCCTCGGACCGGCAGGCGGAAAGGATGAGGCAGAGAAGGACCAAGGGCAGCCATCGTATTACTCCGTAATGACGCCGCCACGCGCCGGGCGGACGGCAGCCATATATAAGCCCCCGCTGTTCCAAGGATGCGAGGTATTCACCGCGCGAAATCTTCATTAGAGGTCCTTTTCGAAGCTAGACAAGATTCTCTTAATTACTTAGGATCACCATACGGTTGGGGGATTAATCTTAAGCCGGGGCTCGAGGGTGGCAGGGGAACATCCGCGGAGCGTGGGGGCGGCTCTTTTTCTGCTCTTCCGCATTGCGATTCTTGTCCTGACGGTCGGTCTTCCAAGCGGAGCGGGCAAGGCGCTCGCGGGCTACGCCTCGATTGTGATCGATGCGCAGACCGGGGCGGTGCTTTCCGAGCAGAACGCCGATCAGCGCAATTACCCCGCCTCGCTGACCAAGATGATGACCCTCTATATGGTGTTCGACGCCCTGGAACGCCACCAGATCACCTTGAAGCAGCCGATCGCCGTATCCCGGCGCGCCGCCGGCCAGGCGCCTTCGCGGCTCGGCCTCACCGCGGGCCAGACGATCACCGTCGAGCAGGTGATCCTGGCGCTGGTGACCAAATCGGCCAATGACGCCGCCACGGCCATCGCCGAGGCTCTGGGCGGCACCGAATCGCGCTTCGCCGAGATGATGACGCAACGAGCCCGGCGTCTCGGCATGGCCTCCACCACCTTTCGCAATGCCTCGGGCCTACCCGATTCGCGGCAGGTCACGACCGCGCGCGATCTTGCGACCTTGAGCCGCGCCCTTTGGAAGGATTTCCCGCAGTACTACCCGTATTTCTCGCGCGAGAAATTCACCTATCGGGGCCGGGTGATCTCCAACCACAACGAGCTGCTGAAGTCGTATGCCGGAGCCGACGGCATCAAGACCGGCTATATCCGCGCCTCCGGATACAATCTTGCGGCTTCCGCGATCCGCGACGGGCGGCGGGTGATCGGGGTGGTGCTGGGCGGCAAATCGCCCTCGCAGCGAAACCAGCGCATGGCCTCACTGCTCGACCGCGGCTTCGAGGGGCAGCTCATCGCCGGCGCAAGCAAGGCCACGACCCTCGCGCAGGCGACGCCGCCGCTTCCCTCCACCAAGCCCGGCCCGGCGGTCCCTGCAAGCGAGCCCCCGCCGATCGACCTGGCGCTCGCGACCAGCCCGGCGCTCGACCTCGCCGAGACCGGGCAGGGCGACGCCGCCGATGAGCTGGAGGACTACGCGGTCGCGGAGAGCTGGGGCGTGCAGGTGGGTGCCTTCACCCGGCGCGAGCCGGCGGCGCGCGCGGCCGCCAACGCCATGTCGGTGCTCCCCGACGTGCTCGGCGCCACGCGCCCCCAGGTCATCGAAGTGATCACCGGCACCGCGACGATCTACCGGGCGCGGCTGACCGGCCTCGACGAGACCGCGGCCCGCGAGGCCTGCAGGCTGTTGAAGGCGCGCCAGTCCGCCTGCCTGGCGGTGCGTCCCGGCGGCGCGGTCGAGGTCTCCGCCGAGAATTAGACCGGCACGCTGACGCCGCTTCTCTCGAGTTCCGCCGCCAGCGCCCGCTTAAGCCGCGCGAGACCCTCTTCATCGCCCGCCTCGCAGCGAGCGACCAGCACATCCTGGGTGTTGGATGCGCGCAAGAGCCACCAGCCGTCCCGGGTGCGCACCCGCACCCCGTCCACGGCGATCACATCGGCCTTGGCCGCGGCGAGCCGCTCGCGCACCTCCTCCACCACCTTGAACTTGCGGTCCTCCGGGCAGGGGAAGCGGAGCTCGGGCGTGTTGACCACCTTCGGCAGGGCGGCGCGCATCTCCGCCAGGCTCTGCGGCGCGTTGGCGACGACGTTCAGCAAGCGGATGGCCGCATAGAGGCCGTCGTCGAAGCCGTAATAGCCGTCGGCGAAGAAGATATGGCCGCTCATCTCGCCGGCGAGCGGCGCCTTGGTCTCGGCCATCTTCGACTTGATCAGCGAGTGCCCGGTCTTCCACATCACCGGCTCGCCGCCGGCGCGAGCGATCTCGTCGAAGAGCACCTGGCTCGCCTTCACGTCGGCGATGATCGGGGCGCCCTTGCGGCGCGAGAGGACCTCGCGGGAGAGCAGGACCATGAGCTGATCGCCCCAGAGGATCTCGCCCGCCCCGTCGATGACGCCGAGCCGGTCGGCGTCGCCGTCGAAGGCGAGGCCCAGATCGAGCCTTTCCTTCAGCACGAGATCGCGGAGCTGCTCCAAATTCTTCGGCACCGTCGGATCGGGATGGTGCGCCGGGAAGGTGCCGTCCACCTGCTCGTTGATGACGCGATGGCGCCCGGGAAGCCGGCGGACCAGCTTGACCACCGCGGGGCCCGCCGCGCCATTGCCGGGATCCCATCCGACCTTGAGATCGCGCCGGCCCCGATAATCGGAGGCGATCCGCTCCACATAGGCCTCCAGCACCGGGGTCTCGCCCACCGAGCCCGACCCTGTTTCGAAATCGGCCTTGGCCGCGGTCTCGCCCAGTCGCTTGATGGCCTTCCCATGCACCGACTCGTGCCCGAGCATCATCTTGAAGCCGTTGTAGTCGGCCGGATTATGCGAGCCGGTGACCATCACCCCGCCATCGGCGGGAAGATGGAAGACGGCGAAATACAGCATGGGCGTGGGTCCGAGGCCGATCCGCTTCACCTCGAGCCCGGTCGAGGCCAGCCCTTCGACCAGGGCCGCCTCGAGCTCGGGCGAGCTTATGCGGCCGTCATAGCCGACCGCGACGCTTCGCCCGCCGCGCCGCCTCAGCGTGCTGCCGAAGGCGCGGCCAAGCGCTGCCGCATCGGCCGGGAAGAGGGTCTCCCCGAACACGCCGCGGATGTCGTATTCGCGCAGGATCGTCGGATCGAAGCGATGGCCGGTCATTCCCCTCCTCCGCCGCTGGACGGCGAAACGGCGGAGAGAGGGCGGCCGATGCAGCTATAGGCGAAGCCCGCCTCGCGCATCTGCAGGGGATCGTAGACATTGCGCAGGTCGATGAAGACCGGCGCGCGCAGCAGCCGCCGGGCGCGCTCCAGGTCGAGCGAGCGGAACTGGTTCCACTCGGTCAGCACCACCACCGCGTCGGCTCCTTCCATCGCCTCATAGGCGTCCCGGCAATAGTCGATATGCGGCATCACCTTGCGCGCCTCGTCCATGCCTTCGGGATCGAAGGCGCGGATGCGCGCGCCCGCGCCGATCAGCGCCGGAAGGATGGACAGGCTCGGCGCATCGCGCATGTCGTCGGTGTTGGGCTTGAAGGTGAGGCCGAGCACGGCGAGGGTCTTGCCCTGCACGGAATCGCCGCAGGCTTCCATCACCTTTTGCGCCATGCGCCGCTTGCGCTCGTCATTGACGGCGACGACCGTCTCGACGATCCGCGCCGGCGCGCCGACGGCCTGCGCGGTGCGCACCAGGGCCAGCGTGTCCTTCGGGAAGCAGGAGCCGCCATAGCCGGGTCCGGCGTGCAGGAACTTGCGCCCGATACGCCCATCCAGGCCGATGCCGCGCGCGACGTCGTGGATGTCGGCGCCGATCTTCTCGCAGAGATCGGCCATCTCGTTGATGAAGGTGATCTTCGTCGCGAGGAAACTGTTGGCCGCGTATTTGATCAGCTCGGCGGTCTCGAGCTGGGTGAAGATGATCGGCGTCTCGATGATGTAGAGCGGCCGGTAGAGCTGGCGCATCACATCTCGCGCGCGCGCCGAATGCGTGCCGATGACCACCCGGTCCGGGCGCATGAAATCGCCGATCGCCGAGCCCTCGCGCAGGAACTCGGGATTGGAGGCGACGTCGAACTCCGCGTCCGGCCGAACTTCGCGGATGATGCGCTCGACCTCGCGGCCGGTGCCGACAGGCACGGTCGATTTGGTCACAACGACGGCATAGCCGGTGAGCGCCCGGCCGATCTCCTCCGCCGCCGCATAGACATAGGAAAGATCGGCATGGCCGTCGCCGCGGCGCGAGGGCGTGCCGACCGCGATGAAGACGGCATCGGCGCCCGCCACCGCCGAAGGCAGGTCCGACGAGAAGGTGAGCCGGCCAGCCCTTGCGTTGGATTCCACCAGCGCGTCCAGCCCGGGCTCGAAGATCGGGATCTTCCCGTCCTTCAGGCGCCGGATCTTGTCCGCGTCCTTGTCGACGCAGACGACGTCGACCCCGAACTCCGAGAAGCAGGCTCCGGAGACGAGGCCGACATAGCCCGTCCCGATCACCGCGATGCGCATTCTCTACCGTTCCCCTCGTATAAGCGACGCGGGCCCTCAGGCGACCGCCCCGGCGGGCTCCAGCTCGCGGGCCAAGCGCCGCAGGATGTCGCGAGCCTCCTCCCCGATATCCGGATGCTCGAGCGCGAAGGCGATGGTCGCCTCGACGAAGCCGGCCTTGTCGCCGCAATCGAAGCGCCGTCCCTCGAACCGCAATCCGTGGAAGGGCTGTTCGCCAATCAACCGGGCCATGGCGTCGGTGAGCTGAATCTCGTTCCCGGCCCCCGTTTCCTGCCGCTCGAGTTCCTTGAATATCCGCGGCTGCAGGATATAGCGCCCGATGACGCAGGCCGTGGAGGGCGCGTCCGCCGGCTTCGGTTTCTCGACCAGCCCCTTGACCTCCACGAGCCGGCCGTCGTCGCGACCGGTCTTGAGCACGCCGTAGCGGCTGGTCTGATCGCGCGGCACATCCATGACCGCGACGATATTGCCGCCGGTGGTCTGGTATGCCTCCACCATCTGCTTCAGGCAGGGCTTGCGCGACTTGATGAGGTCGTCGGCGAGAAGGATCGCGACCGGCTCATCCTCCACCAGGCGGCGCGCGCACCAGACGGCGTGGCCGAGCCCCAGCGGTTCCTGCTGGCGCAGATAGACCACCTGACCCGGGATGGGCAGGAGGTTCGCGATCGCTTCAAGCTCCTTGGTCTTGTTCCGTTCGACCAGAGTTTGATGCAGCTCCTGCGAGTAGTCGAAGTGATCCTCGATCGCCGTCTTGCCCCGGCCGGTGACGAAGATGAAGTCCTCGATCCCGGCCGCGCTGGCCTCCTCCACCGCGTACTGGATCAGCGGCTTGTCGACCACCGGGAGCATCTCCTTCGGCATCGCCTTGGTGGCCGGCAGGAACCGGGTGCCCAGTCCTCCCACGGGGAAAATGGCCTTTCTGACGCGTTTCATGCGGCTGTTACCGTATACAACTGACGATCCCCCGGCTTGAAAAGGCGGCGGCACGCAGGCTTAACGGCGCATGCGCATGCCGCGTTCCCCTGGTCCGGGCCCGCCTGCCCGGCCGACAGAGGGATAGCAAATCGCGGGCGGCAAATCCAACCGGGAGGCGGGCGGGTCAGCGGCTCAAAAGCAGATCGCGGGCGCGGTTGATCTGCGCCGCAAGATAGGTCGAGCCGCCCCGATCGGGGTGCAGCTTTTGCATGAGCCGCCGGTGGGCCTCGCGGATCTCCTCCTCGCCCGCCTCCGGCCCGACTCCGAGAATGGCGCGGGCCTCCTCGACGGTCATGGCCGATCCCGCCGGACGGTCCCCCGGCTGCCCGGAGCCGCGCTCGCGCCAGTCGGGATGGAGGCGGTCGAGATAGGCCTCGAGCACGGAGATGGACTGGGGGTCGTCCGCGCAATCCCGACGCAGCTCCAAAAGGTCCTCCAGGGACATGTCGCCGAGGCCCCGGCCGGAGAATCGGCCGGCCAGGACCTCGCCGGACACGGCCCCCGTGTCGTGGTCCAGCGACATGCGGAAGTAACGGGTGGTGACGCCGCTGCTGGCCCCCGGCCTCGGCGCGCCGGCCGCCGCCCATCGTCGCCGGGCCTGCCGATAGGCCATCGCCGCGAACAGCGCCAAGGGGGCGAGGGTGATCAGCGCCGCGGCGCGGCCGGTGACGATGAGGAACAGCAACAGGACGGTTCCCGCGATGACGCCCGCGGCCTTCAATGCGCGCGCCACGGTCCGTGGGCT
>DATIDB010000082.1:0-6858 GCA_035456545.1 Alphaproteobacteria bacterium
AGCGTCTCAGCCTCGAGCCGCGTCTGCACCGCGCCGGACATTCCCGGCTCCGTCGTCGCCAGCGATCCCTCCAACGCGAGCGTCGCTCCGCCCTCTTGCGATACGAGGAGCTTGCCCTCGACCGCCGGCCCCGAGGCTCCGTGCGTCGCCTTCAGCCCAGGCTCAGCCGTCAGCACGAGCGGCGCATCGGAGAGCGCGGAGGCGAGCATCGCCGGGATCGAGGCGCGCAGCGCGGGCGCAAGCTGGCCCTGAATGCGCGCCGGCTCGACGAGGGTCGCTTCGCTGGCGGCTGGATTCAGGTCCATCGCGGCGTTCAGGCGCGCGTCCATCAGCAGCTCGGGGACGGAGAGCCCGTCGCCTTCGATCGCCATGCGCAGCGCCGATGCCGGATCGCCGAGCAGGCTTGCCTCCAGGCGGCCTCCCGTTCCGGCGAGCCGAAGGTCGCCCGCCGCCCGCCCCGGCTCGTACCAGGCGGAGAGGTTGCCCGAGGCGACGCCGCCGCCGAGCGACAGGATCGGTGAGGTGAGCTCCGCGATTGTCAGCTCGGCGGTGGCGGTGGGAGCCTCGCCGTCGAACGCGGCGGTGAACGGGCCCGAAAGCGACGCGGCGAGGAGCGGATGCGCGATGCGGGCGGCCGTCACGCGCCCGGAGAGCGCGAGCGCCGATCCGTCGCGGCGCATCAGAAGCTCCAAATCGGCCGTCAGCCAGGGCGCCTCGATCGAGAGCTTGAGTGGGCCGGCGCCGGGCTCCAGCGTGACCGCGCCGTCGAGGGTTGCTGTCACTTCGCCGGCCGGAGTTGCGGCCGTGACCGTGCCGTCGACGATCTCGACCGGGGCGGGCAGGCCGATGCCGCCCTCCGCGCCACCTCCGGTCGCGAGCAGAGGATCGAGGCCGCCGAAGGAGACTTGTCCGTCCGCGCCGAAGGCGAGGCGCAGCCGGGGCTTCTCCAGCCGGATCCGCTCGATGCGGCGACCGATCAGCCCGGGGATGCTGTAGTCGATCGCGATCGCATCGGCGGTGAAGGCGCCGTCCGCTCCGATGCGCACATCCTGGGCCGTGATGCCGCCGAAGCCGGGGGTGGACAGCTCCATCTCGACGGCAGCGACGCCGCGCTCCTGCAGCTCGGAACGGATGGCGCGCTCGATAAGGATCGGGGCGAGGAGGAGCGCAAGCAGGACCGCTGCCAGCAGGACGAGGGCGAATGTCAGGCCGAGTTTTCCGGTCCTACGTGCAAGCCGTGTCATTCTTCTGTTTGCCAGTTGTCGCCCCAACGGGTCGCCTACCTGCCGAGCGGGTCCGTCATCGCCTGCAGAATCACCTGTTTCATGGGCCCAAAATCCTGCGTCGCCCGGCTCTTGCGGCTTGCATCCATCCACGCCTCGGCATCGATTCGGTCGAGCCGCAGATCATGACCGGCTTGTCGCGCGAGCTCACGAAGGAAGATGCGGAGGGTCCGGCCGTTGCCTTCCCGAAACGGATGTAGTTGATCTCACGGATATGGAAGGCCGCGCGTTCCGCAAAGGCTTCGGGCGCAAGCCCTTTCAGATTCCGTTCGCTCTTGAGGAGATCGAACTGTCTGGTCAATGCGTCCGGAACGAACCGACCGGGAAGAAAACTGGCGTCGCCTTTGGTCAGGGTGTGGCTGGTCCGAATGTCACCCGCCCAGGGGTAAACCGTTTCGAGCAGGTGCCGGTGTATCGCTTTAAACCCAGCAACGGAAATCTCCGGCTTGTCGAGCGGCTGTTCCTGTCGGATCTGGGTGTGTAGACGCTCAAGCCGGTCGAGGGCTTCGCCGCTCAGATTGAAATGGTTGCGGAGAGTGTCCGTCCCCGGAATCGTGAAGGGATCGGGGCGCTCGGTATCCTGCATCGGTTCGGAGGCGGCCCCCGTCAATCGGCAGCCGCCGACCGGTCCTCCCCAAGCGCGAAGAGAGTGGCCAGGGCGATCCGCAGTTCGTAGGGCACGCGCTCCTCGTCCAGCAGATCGAGAAACGCGACCTCTTCGGCGGTCAGGTGAATGCCTTCGATTGCCGAATTCGCACGCGCCTCGCGACGACGTTGAGGCAGAGCAGCCCGCTCGCGTTCGGGCATGGGCTCAAAGCTCATCGACCGGATGCGCTTTCGAAGGTCTTCAAGACGCTCGCGCGTTGCAGCGGAAAGCGTGTCCATCAGCGAAGTATATAGGAAAGCTCAGGAATCCGCCAATTCCAGTCTGACGATTGTCGAAAAAGAAAAGGGCCGGGCGGGTCTGCCGCGCCGGCCCTTGGAACTCCGTTCGAGCGGACCCTGGCTCAGCCGGCCGCCGCCGCGACGGCGCGCCTGGCCAGCACTGCGACCAGATGCGCCCGGTAGTCGGCTCCGGCGTGGATGTCGCTGTTGAGGCCGGCGGACGGGACGCTCAGCCCCTTCAGCGCATCGGGCGAGAAGCTTTTCGAGAGCGCCTGCTCGAATTGCGTGGCGCGGAAGGCGCAAGGTCCCGCTCCGGTCACCCCGACGCGCACGCCGCCCGCCGTCTTCGCCACGAAGACGCCGACCACCGCATAGCGCGAGGCGGGATGGCGGAACTTCTCATAGGCGGCGCGCTCCGGCACGGGGAAGCTGACCGCCGTGATCAGCTCGCCCGGCTCGAGCGCGGTTTCGAACAGGCCCTTGAAGAAGGAGTCCGCCGGGATCGTCCGCCGCGAGGTGTGGATGGTCGCGTTAAGGCCGATGACGGCGGCCGGGTAATCGGCGGCCGGGTCGCTGTTGGCGAGCGAGCCGCCGATGGTGCCGCGGTTGCGCACCTGCGGATCGCCGATCATGCCCGCGAGGCCGGCAAGGGCCGGAATGGCCTTGCGGACCTCCGCCGAGGCGGCCACCGCCGCATGCGGCGTCATGGCTCCGATCCGCACCTCGGAGCCTCCGGCTTTGATGCCCTTGAGCTCCGCGACCCGCGACAGGTCGATGAGGTCGGAGGGCTGCGTCAGGCGCAGCTTCATGGCCGGCAGCAAGGTCATGCCGCCGGCGAGGAAGCGGGCATCCGCCGATTTCGAGAGACCCTGCGCTTCGGCCGAAGACGAGGGGCGGTGATACGCGAAGCTGTACATCGTCCGATCCTCCCTCCTACTCGGCGGCGCGGGCCGCGCCCGCGCTCTGGATCGCCCGCCAGACTCGCTGCGGGGTCGCCGGCATCTCGATGTCCTGGACGCCGACCGGGCCCAAGGCGTCGAGCACCGCGTTGATCACGGCCGGAGGCGAGCCGATCGCACCGACCTCGCCCACGCCCTTCGAGCCCAGTGGATTGTGCGTGCACATCGTGTTGTGCGTCGCCACGTCGAAGGAGGGCAGGTGGTCCGCCCGGGGCATTGTGTAGTCGTTGTAGGAGCCGGTGAGGATCTGCCCGGACTCCTTGTCATAGACACAGCTCTCATAGAGCGCCTGGCCGATGCCTTGCGCCAGGCCGCCATGCACCTGGCCCTCGACGATCATCGGGTTGATGACGCGGCCGATATCGTCGACGGCGGTGAATTTCTTCACCTCGACGACGCCGGTATCGGGATCGACCTCCACCTCGCAGATATGGCAGCCGCCCGGATAGGTGAAGTTCAGGGGATCGTAGAAAGCCGTTTCCTCCAGCCCCGGCTCGAGCTCCGTGATCGGGTAGTTGTGCGGGACATAGGCGGTGAGGGCCACCTGCCCGAAGGGAACCGAGCGGTCGGTGCCCGCCACCGTGAAGGCGCCGTTCTTGAACTCTATATCCGCTTCCGAGGCCTCGAGCAGATGGGCGGCGATGCGTTTGGACTTCTTCACGATCTTGTCGAGGGCCTTGACGATCGCCGAGCCGCCGACGGCCAGCGAGCGCGAGCCATAGGTGCCCATGCCGAACGGGATCTTCGCGCTGTCGCCGTGCACGACCTCGACATTCTCGATCGGCATGCCGAGCGTGTCGGCGACGATTTGGGCGAAGGTGGTCTCGTGCCCCTGCCCATGGCTGTGGGTGCCGGTCATCACCGATACCGAACCCGTGGGGTGGACGCGGATCGCGGCGGATTCGTAGAGCCCGGCGCGCGCGCCGAGCGACCCCACCACGGCCGAGGGCGCGATGCCGCAGGCCTCGATATAGGTCGAGATGCCGATGCCGCGCAGCCTGCCGCGCGCCTTGGCCTCGGCCCGACGCTTCTCGAATCCCGCCCAGTCGGCGGTCTTGAGCGCGATGTCCAGCGTCGACTGGTAGTCGCCGCTGTCGTATTTCAGGGCGACCGGCGTCTGGTAGGGGAAGGCGTCGCGCGGGATCAGGTTGCGCCGCCGCAGCTCCACCCGGTCGATCTTCATCTCGCGCGCCGCCTTGTCGACGAGCCGCTCGAGCAGATAGGTCGCCTCCGGCCGTCCGGCGCCGCGATAGGCGTCCACCGGAACGGTATTGGTGAACACGGCCTTCACCTCGGCGTAGATGGCGGGCGTCGTGTAGACGCCGGCCAGCAGCGTGGCATGGAGATAGGTCGGCACGCAGGTCGAAAAGGTCGAGAGATAGGCGCCGACATTCGCGAGGGTCGAGACCCTCAGGGCCAGGAACTTGCCGTTCTGGTCCATGGCCAGCTCGGCATGGGTGACATGGTCACGGCCATGCGCATCGCTCATGAAGGCTTCGCTGCGCTCGGCGGTCCACTTGACCGGCCGGCCCAGCTTGCCGGCCGCCCAGGTGACGATCGCCTCCTCGGCATAGTGGTAGATCTTCGAGCCGAAGCCGCCGCCGACATCCGGCGCGACGACGCGCAGCTTGTGCTCCGGGATATGCAGCACGAAGGCGCCCATCAGCAGGCGGATCAGATGCGGGTTCTGGCTGGTGGTGAAGACAGTGTAGTCGCCGGTGGCGCGGTCGTATTCGGCGACCACAGCGCGCGGCTCCATCGCGTTCGGGATCAGGCGGTTGTTCACGAGGTCGATTTTCGTCACGTGATGCGCCTTGGCGAAAGCCGCTTCGACCGCGGCCTTGTCGCCGAGATGCCAGTCGAAGCAGATGTTGCTCTTCGCCTGCTCCCAGACCTGCGGCGCGCCGCTCTTGGTCGCGCCCGCCGTATCGACGGCGGCCGGCAGGACGTCGTAGTCGACCTGGATGGCCTCGGCGGCGTCGCGCGCCTGGTTGCGCGCTTCCGCGATCACCACCGCGACCTGATCGCCGACATGGCGCACGCGATCGACGACGAGCGCCGGATGCGGCGGCTCGACCATCGGGCTGTCGTCCTTGTTCTTGATCAGCCAGCCGCACGGGATGCCGCCGACATTGTCCTTGGCCATGTCGGGGCCGGTGAAGATCGCCGCCACTCCGGGCATCCGGGCGGCATCCGCGGTGTCGATCTTCAGGATGCGCGCATGCGCATGCGGCGAGCGCAGGATCACGGCATGGAGCTGTCCCGGCCGGCTGATGTCGTCGGTGTAGGTGCCGCGCCCGGTGAGGTAGCGGCGGTCTTCCTTGCGGCGCACCGGCGCGCCGATACCCTGCTGGACGGTCATCGCTTGCCTCCCGCCATGGCCGCGGCCCCGGCTTTGATCGCCTTGACGATGTTGTGGTAGCCGGTGCACCGGCAGATGTTTCCGTCGAGCCATTCGCGGATGTCGTGCTCGCTCGGGCTCGGGTTGTGGTTCACCAGGTCTATGGCGCTCATGACCATCCCTGGCGTACAGAAGCCGCATTGCAGGCCATGGTGCTCCCGGAACGCCGCCTGCATGGGATGCAGCTCACCGTTCGCCAGGCCCTCGATCGTGGTCACCGAAGCGCCTTCGGCCTGCACTGCAAGCATGGTGCAGCTCTTGACCGATAGCCCGTCCAGATGCACGACGCAGGTGCCGCACTGGCTGGTGTCGCAGCCGATATGCGTTCCGGTGAGGCCGAGCGTGTCGCGGAGGAATTGAACGAGCAGAGTGCGCGGCTCGGCTTCGCCCGAGACCTGCCTGCCGTTCACCGTCATCGTCACGGTGGGCATTGGTTTCACTCCCTTTTGCGCAGGGGTGGCCCGGGGGGGGTCGCGGATAATCGCGGAACGTCGCTGCGGACGAGATGAAGCTTGGTCGTTTTTGCTGTTCGCCACCCTGCTGGCGGATAGTGTTGCTGCCGCTCTCGACCGCGGTCAAGAGGCGCAAGCCGACGCATCACTATGCCCCGCGGCCGAACAGCCAGACCAGCAGCAGCACCAGAAGAATGAGGGCCGGAACCCAGATGGCCGGCGGCAGCCGGCGGGTGGGTGCGGGCGCGCGCTCGATGGTGGCACCGGAAGCGGGAGCGGCGCCCAGCGGCTCGATGAGGTCCGGCCGCCCCGGCTCGAGCGGCCGGCGCGCCTCCTCGGGCACGATCGGCGCCTGCGGCGCCGGAGCGCCCTCGGCCGCCACCTTCGCCGCGAGGCAGGAGAAGAACTGATCGGCGAGCTTCTGCGCCGTGCCGGCGATCAGCCGGGAGCCGATCTGCGCCAGCTTCCCGCCGACCTGGGCTTCGGCGACATAGGTGAGCACCGTCGTGCCCGGGCCGTCCTCGACGAGCCGGACCTGGGCGCCCCCCTTGGCGAAGCCGGCCGCGCCGCCCTGGCCCTCGCCGCTGATCCGATATCCGTTCGGGGGATCGAGCTCGCCCAATGTGACCTTGCCGGAAAAACGGGCGGAAACCGGTCCGATCCGGGTGGCGACGCGCGCGGTGAACTCGGTGTGAGAGCGCTTCTCCAGCTCTTCGCAGCCGGGAATGCAGGCCTTCAGCATGTCGGGATCGTTCAGCGCGCTCCAGACCGTCTCCCGATCCGCCGGAATCCGGTACTCGCCCGTGAACTCCATGGCACCCGCCCTCGCGCGCAACGGGACCGGAAAGGCTATCGGGAACCCCGTGACCCGGCAAGCC
>DATIDB010000083.1:0-2625 GCA_035456545.1 Alphaproteobacteria bacterium
GGGGCGGCTTCTTGAGGATGCATCGCCGCTGGTGCGCGGCGCGGCGGTCTGGGCGCTCTCGCGTCTGATGCCGGCGCCGGCCCTCGCCGCGCTGGCGGCGGAACGGGTTGGCGGCGAGGAGGATGCGGAAGTCCGCGCGGAATGGCAGGCGGCGCTCTCCGCCTCCGCCGAAGCGGCTTGATCGAGGGAGACGCCAAAGCATGCAGAAGGTGACGCTTCCCGCCGGCGAGCGCGTTCCCGCGCTTGGGCAGGGTACATGGGAACTTGAGAAGACGCCGCGCGCCGAGGCGATCAAGGCGCTTCAGCTTGGCCTCGATCTCGGCATGACCCTGATCGACACGGCCGAGATGTATGGCGAGGGGAGGGCCGAGGAGATCGTCGGCGAGGCGATCGGGGGGCGGCGCGATGAGGTGTTCCTGGTGACCAAGGCCTATCCCTGGCACGGCGGCCGGCAGGGCCTCGCCGATGCTTGCGCGCGCAGTCTCAAGCGGTTGAAGACCGACCGGATCGATCTCTACCTCCTGCATTGGCGCGGTGACGTGCCGCTGGCCGAGACCGTCGAGGGCATGGAGGCGCTTCGCGCAAAGGGCGCGATCCGCCACTGGGGGGTCAGCAATTTCGACGTCGAGGACATGGAGGAGCTGACCGGCCTCGGCGGCGGGGCGCATGTGCAGACCGACCAGGTGCTCTACAACCTCACGAAACGCGGGATCGAATACGCGCTCCTGCCCTGGTGCCGGAAAAGGCGCATCCCGATCATGGCCTACTCGCCTTTCGACCAGGGGCCGCTTCTGCGCAAGAAGGCCTTGGCCGAAATCGCGAGGCGCCATGGCGTCGCGCCGGCGACGGTGGCGCTGGGATGGATCCTGCGCCACCCGGACATGATCGTGATCCCGAAGGCGGCGAAGGGCGACCATCTACGCCAGAACCACGCCGCGCTGGAGCTGCGTTTGACGGAACGCGACTGCGCCGATCTCGACGCCGCCTTTCCGCCGCCGGACGCCCCGATGGCGCTGGAGACGATCTGAGCATGGTCCCGTTCGAGCCGCCTTTCCGCCGCGCGACGCGCGAGGACGCGGCGGCGATGGCCGAGCTGGTCAATGTCGCGGGCGAGAACCTGCCGCTTTATCTCTGGTCGAGGATGGCCGCCCCGGGACAAAGCGCCTGGGAATTCGGGCGCCTGCGTGCCCAGCGCGAGGAGGGCGCGTTCTCCTATCGCAATACCGTGATCGTCGAGGCGGCGGACGGCGGCGCGGCGGGCTGCCTCATCGGTTATCCCTTGCCCAAGCGGCCAGATCCGATCCCGCCCGACCTGCCGCCGCTCTTCCACCCGCTGCAGGAGCTGGAGAACCTCGCGCCGGCGACCTGGTATGTGAATGTGCTCGCGGTCTATCCGGAGCATCGCGGAAAGGGGCTCGGCGCGAGCCTGCTGGCCCTGGCCGACCGCATCGCCGCCGATCTGGGATCGAGCGGGCTCAGCATCATCGTCTCCGACGCCAATGCCGGCGCGCGGCGCCTTTATGAGCGCCGCGGCTATCGCGAGGCCGCGACGCGCCCGATGGTCAAGGACGGGTGGGAGAATGCCGGGCGCAACTGGGTGCTGCTGGTGAAGGATTTCCCGGCGGCGGGCTAGCCCGGATACGGCGCCGGCGTGGACCAGGCCGGGTCCTCGTGCTTCTTCCAGTACAAGTCCGTAAGCGCCCGGGTGATTGGGCCGATCCGCCCATCTCCAACCGACGCGCCGTCGATGCGGGTCACCGCCATGATCCCGCCGGCCGTCGAGGTGATGAAGACCTCCTCCGCATCGCGCAGCGCGGCTGGCGGCAGCGCCGCCGCCGCGACCGGGACGCCAAGTTCGACGGAGAGGTCGAACACCGTGCGCCGGGTGATGCCGGGCAGAACGCCGGCCGCGGGCGTGGTCAGCCTTCCGCCCTTCGCCGCGAAAACGTTGAAGCCGGGCCCTTCGGCGATGTTGCCATCGAGATCGAGGATAACGGCCGTGTCCGCTCCGCGGTCATAGGCGTCGTAGAGCCCGCGCACCAGGTCGAGCCAGTGATAATTCTTGATCGCCGGATCGATCGAGCGCGAGGGAATCCGCACGACCGGGCTGATGGCGAGGTGCAGTCCGCGCTTTCGCTGCTCCTCGTTCGCGACGGAGCCGAAGGGCGCCGCGAAGGCGATGAAGCGGTTCTCTGCCTCGCGCGGATCGCGGCTGAAGCTGGAGGAGCTGCCGCGCGTGCAGATCATCTCCACATAAGCCTCGCGCAGCCCGCTCAGCCCCACGCAGTTCAGCAACACCTCGCAGATCTCCGCCCGTCCGAACGGCAGGCGCATGCGCAGCGTCTCAACGCCCGCCAGGAACCGGTCGAGATGCAGATCGAGGCGAAAGAACCGGCCCTTCCACACATGGACCGTGTCGTAGGTCGCGTCCGAATGGAGGAAGCCCCAGTCGAGCACCGAAATCTTCGCCTCGGACATGGGCAGGTATTGCCCGTCCATATAAGCCACCCCCGGCGGATAGCCCCGGCGGTCAAGGTGACGATCGGAAAGGGCAGGGAGAGCGCCCCGTTTTGGCGGCTCTGCGGAAGACCGCGACATGGCCCGACCTTCGGGCGGACCTAGCGC
>DATIDB010000084.1:0-2638 GCA_035456545.1 Alphaproteobacteria bacterium
CTGGCCGACGTGCCCTACGCCACGCAGATGGAGCCGCATCTGGTGGTCGAGTACTACTCGCGCTGAGTGCTCCCTCTCCCGGAACGGGAGAGGGAGGCCGAGTGCAGCGAGGCCGGGTGAGGGTTCTTCATGTGGCCGCCACCTCACCCGCTCCGGGCTCCCGCGAGCGGGAGAGGTGAGGGGTCGGGAACCGCTTCAGGCGCCGGGAAGCGGCGCTTGAAGGTGAAGGCCTCGGGTGTCGGGCCTCGCTCGCGCAGGAGGTCGAGCCGGCGCCTGGCTTCCGCGATCGTCGGGATCGTCCCGGCGGGAATCCACCACAGCACCAGATGCATCTCCGCCGGCATGGAGAACCATTCCTTGCGGCGCGCGAGATAGGCCTTGTGGCCGCTGCGATAGACATAGTCGAAGAGGGCCTCGGCCGATTCCCAGACCGACATGTTGACGATCATGTCGGGAGCGAAGGGGCGGAGCGCGGTGGCGTTGCCGGCATCGTCCTTCAGCCGCCAGACGAAGCCGGGGCTGGCGTCGGCCAGCGCGTTGATATGGTCCAGCCCGTCGACGAAATCCTTCAGGCGCGGATCGTCGAGCGGCGCCTGCAGGGTGGCGACATTGAGCTGCGCCAGATGGAAGCCTTGGGTCACGCGGCGTCTTCTACGGCCGTCTCAACCACAGGTTTTTCATACCAGCGCCGCGCCACCGCGTCGAGCGCGTCCAGGACTCCGGCCAGCTCGCGCCCGCGCGGGGTGAGGGAGTAAGTGACCTCCGGCGGGATCGTGGGCCGGTAGTCGCGATGGACGATGCCCTCGGCTTCCAGCAGCCTCAACCGCTCGGTCAGCACCTTGGCCGAGATGCCGCCGATGGCGCGGCGTAGCTGACCGAAGCGCTGTGGTCCTTGGCTGGAAAGAATCCACAGGATGTAGGTCGTCCACGGCCCCTCGAGCACCTTGAGGAGGGCGCCCACGGCGCAAGGGTTGCGGTCCGGAAATCCGTTCGATCGCTTGCCCATGGGTAGTTACTATAAGGTACCTACTTTACAAAGTAAAGCTTCTTCCCGATGTTAACCGCAAAGCCGGCCCGGCGGGCCGGCGTGAGGCAAAGAGAACCGGCCCGGCGGGCCGGCGTGAGGCATAGACGGTCGGCCGCCGGCCGGCGTCGGAAACATGGAGCTTTGTCATGATCGACTCTCGTACCGCCCCCTATGCGGCGTTGCTGCTGCGGGTGTCTCTCGGCGTGATGTTCATTGCGCACGGGCTCTTGAAGCTGCTGGTCTTCACCCTTCCCGGAACGGTCGCCTTCTTCGAGCAGACCGGCTTTCCCGGATGGACCGCCTATCTCGTGACCTTCGGCGAGCTTGCCGCCGGCGCGCTCCTGATCCTCGGCATCCAAACCCGCTGGGTCGCGCTCGCGACCGTGCCGATCCTCCTCGGCGCGGCCAGCGTTCACTGGGCGAATGGCTGGGTCTTCTCGGCCCCCAATGGCGGCTGGGAGTATCCGGTGTTCTGGGCGGTCGTGATGGTGGTGCAGGCCTTGCTCGGCGACGGCGCCCATGCGCTGAAGCCGTCGGCTGGGACGCCCGCCCCCCGCGCCGCCTGAACTGATCTCGAGCGAGGAGGCAGTTTCGTGACGCAGCGGATTCCGCCGGTCTTCGTCTCGCACGGCGCGCCGACTTTGGTGCTGGAGGACCATCCGGCGCGCGACTTCCTCACCCGCCTGGGGCAAGACCTGCCCCGGCCGAAGGCGATCCTCTGCGTCTCGGCGCATTGGGACACCGACGAGCCGGCGGTCTCGACCGCAAAGCAGCCCGAGACCATCCACGATTTCTACGGCTTTCCCGAGCAGCTCTACCGGCTGCGTTATCCCGCGCCCGGCGCCCCCGACCTGGCGCGGGAGGCGGCCGGGCTTCTGCGGCGGGCGGGCTTCGCTTGCACCGAAGATCCGCAACGGGGGCTCGATCACGGCGCCTGGTCGCCGCTGATCCTGATCTATCCGGAGGCCGACGTTCCGGTGACGCAGCTCTCGATCCAGCCGGGGAGGGGACCGGAGCATCACCTAGCGGTCGGACGCGCCCTGGCCGAGCTGCCCGACCGCGATGTGCTGATCCTCGCCAGCGGGGGCGCCGTGCACAACCTCCGCCAGTTCCGGGTGGATCGGCACAATCCGGCGGATTGGGCCATCGCGTTCGAGGATTGGCTGACCCAGCGCCTCGCCGCGGGCGATGCCGCCGCGCTCGCGAAGTACGAGGGACTGTCTGAGGGCGCCAAGGCGCACCCGACCGATGACCACTTCCTGCCGCTCTTCGTGGCGCTGGGGGCGGCGGGTCCCGGCGCGCGCGGGCGGGCGCTGCATCGCAGCTTCGCCCATGGCAGCCTCGCCATGTCGGCCTATGCGATGGAGCGGGCGGCCGCGTGAGAAGCGCGCCGCCCGGCCGTTCGCCTCACTCGGCGTTCATGTTCCAGATGTCGCGGTGCAGCCGCCAGGCGCCGTCCTCGTCCAGTTTCCAGATGACGATGTACTTGCCTTCGGCGGGGCCGTCGGGCGTGGTGAGCATCACGCGCCCGACCTCATAGGCCGTCTTCTCCGATCCTTCGCCGACCTCGAGCGCCTCTAGTTGCAGGTCCTTGGCGCCGCTGTCGATCAC
>DATIDB010000085.1:0-2696 GCA_035456545.1 Alphaproteobacteria bacterium
GCTGCGACATCGAGGCGGGCATGGCCAAGCTCCTGGCCGCGCGCGCCGCCTGGGCCAATGCCGACCTCGCCGTCCAGATCCATGGCGGCAACGGCTACGCCCTGGAATATCCGGTCAGCCGGGTGCTGGTCGACGCCCGCATCCTCAACATCTTCGAAGGCGCGGCCGAGATCCAGGCGCAGGTCATCGCCCGCGGGCTGCTCTCGGGCGAGAGGAACTGAGCCTTCGCCCGCCGCCGCGACTGGGCAGCACCCTCCGGCGGCGCTATATCTTGGCGATGGAAAGCCTTTTCCCCATCGTGATCGTCGCCGCCATGATCGCGGCCGTCGGCGCGCTGCTCCTCGGCGTCTTCAGCATGGCCAAGGGCGGGGAGTTCAATAAGAAATATGGCAACACGCTGATGCGCGCCCGTGTCGTCCTGCAGGGGCTGGCGATCGTGCTCTTCATTGTCTTCATGCTCATCTATCGCAGCTAGGGCGCGGCGCGGTGGTCCGGCTCACGCGCATCTACACCCGCGGCGGCGACAAGGGGCTGACCTCGCTCGGCGACGGGTCGCGGGTGGAAAAGCACCATTTGAGGGTCGAGGCCTATGGTGCGGTGGACGAGGCCAACGCCGTCATCGGCCTCGCCCGGCTGACTGTCGAGGGCGAGGCGGACCGGATGCTGAAACGCATCCAGAACGACCTTTTCGATCTCGGCGCCGATCTTTGCGTTCCGGCCAAGGCGGGCGAGGGCGAGGGCCAGGCCCTGCGCATCCAGGAGAGCCAGGTCGAGCGCCTGGAGCGCGAGATCGACATCCTCAACGCCGAGCTGAAACCGCTCGATTCCTTCGTCCTGCCGGGCGGCGCACCCGCCGCCGCCTGGCTGCATCTGGCGCGCACCGTGGCGCGCCGGGCGGAGCGGGCGACGACGCGCCTTGCCGCCGAGGAGGCGGTCAATCCGGCCGCCATCCGCTATCTCAACCGCCTCTCCGACCACCTCTTCGTTCTCGCCCGCTGGAGCAACGCAAAAGGCGCGGGCGACGTCCTTTGGACGCCGGGGGCGAACCGGTAGGAGTCGGATTTGCGGCATCGCAATGTGGCGTTATGCCTTGCGTTGACACACCTCTGTCATGCTCCTATGGTGCGGCGCGGTATAATGCTGACCGATTGGTCGAGTAAGGCAGTTCCATGAAAGTTCTGGTCTCGGTCAAGCGCGTCATCGATGCCAATGTGAAGGTGCGCGTGAAGGCGGACAACAGCGGCGTCGAGCTGACCAACGTCAAGATGGCGATGAACCCCTTCTGCGAGATCGCGGTCGAGGAGGCCATCCGCCTGCGCGAGGCGGGCAAGGCCGCCGAAGTCGTGGCGGTGTCGCTCGGCGGGGCGGCCTCGGCGGAAACCATCCGCACCGCGCTCGCCATGGGCGCCGATCGGGGCATCCATGTGCAAACCGATGTCGAGCTGCAGCCCCTGGCGGTCGCCAAGCTTCTCAAAGCCGTCATAG
Source organism: Alphaproteobacteria bacterium (assembly GCA_035456545.1). Lineage (GTDB taxonomy): Bacteria > Pseudomonadota > Alphaproteobacteria > JAREAF01 > JAREAF01 > JAREAF01. The sequence continues at coordinate 1,486 of DATIDB010000085.1, forward strand.
AGAAGGAGCAGCCCGGCCTCGTCATCCTCGGCAAGCAGGCGATCGACGACGATTCCAACCAGACCGGTCAGATGCTGGCGGGCCTCCTCGGCTGGCCGCAGGCGACCTTCGCCTCCAAGCTCGTCATCGCGGGCGAGGGTGCGGAGGTGACCCGCGAGGTCGACGGCGGGCTCGAGACCATCCGCATCAAGCTGCCGGCGGTGATGACCACCGATTTGCGGCTCAACGAGCCGCGCTACGCCTCGCTCCCCAACATCATGAAGGCCAAGAAGAAGCCGATCGAGGCGCTGACGCCCGAGGCGCTCGGGGTCGATCCGAGGCCGCGCCTCAAGGTCCTCAAGGTCGTCGAGCCGCCGAAGCGGCAGGCCGGCATCAAGGTGAAGACGGTCCAGGAGCTGGTCGAGAAGCTCCGAAACGAAGCGAAGGTGATCTGACCCATGGCGGTCCTGGTTGTCGGCGAGCATGACGGCGCGGCGCTGAAGCCGGCGACGCTTTCGGCCATCACCGCCGCCGCCGGGATCGGCGGCGGGGTCGCGGTCCTGGTGGCGGGCGCCGGCTGCAAGGCGGTGGCCGAGGCAGCGGCGAAGGTCGCCGGCGTCGAGCGGGTGCTCCTCGCCGATGAACCCCTCTACGCCCATCCCTTGGCCGAGAACGTCGCCAAGCTGGCGGTCTCCCTCGCGGGTCCCTTCAGTCATCTCCTCGCCGGGGCGGACAGCTTCGGCAAGAACGTGATGCCGCGCATCGCGGCGCTGCTCGACGTGGCGCAGGTCTCGGAGATCGTCTCGGTCGAGGGACCTAAGGTCTTCGTGCGGCCGATCTATGCCGGCAACGCGCTGCAGACGGTCGAGGCCACCGATGAGAAGGTGGTCGTGACCGTGCGCGCCACGGCCTTCGAGCCCGCGGCCGCCGAGGGCGGATCGGCCAAGGTCGAGACCGTGCCCGCGGCGGGCGATGCCGGTCTGTCGAGCTATGTCGGCGCGGCGTTGAGCCGGTCCGAGCGGCCGGAGCTGACCTCGGCGCGCGTCGTCGTCTCCGGCGGGCGCGGCATGCAGTCGGGGGAGAACTTTCATCTCCTCGAAAAGCTCGCCGACAAGCTCGGCGGCGCGGTCGGAGCCAGCCGCGCCGCGGTCGACGCCGGCTATGTGCCGAACGACTACCAGGTGGGCCAGACCGGCAAGATCGTCGCCCCCGACCTATACGTGGCGGTCGGC
>DATIDB010000086.1:0-9137 GCA_035456545.1 Alphaproteobacteria bacterium
GTATGGCCGCGGAGAACGCGCTCGACCGTCTGCAGTCGGGGCGCGCCGACAACAGCTATCTTCAAGCGAAGCTGAGCGCCATCGTGGAGCAGACCCTGCGGGCTGCGGACCTGGTCCGCGAGCTCCGGCGCAACGGCGAGGACGGCCCGGAGGGCGCTTGACGCCCGGTCCGAGCCGAGGGAGCAACGGCTCCGCCTAGTGGCCGCCGGGCGCCTCGGACGATTCAGGCGTGAATTTGACCGATCTCGGCAGCGGGTTTGATCGCGCGCCGTTGTCACCATGGTTTTCTACAATTCGAAGGTTTCGATTCATGAGGAGTCGGCTGGAGCCAACGCCAAAACGGGAGTCGGGGCTGGTCGAAGTGTATGTGGACATCACTCGGCTGATCGAGCGGCTGCACCGGCGTTTCCTGGATGTGGTGCGTTTCGAGCTCAAGCGGCTCGGGATAGACGACATCAACGCCGTACAGGCGCTGATCTTGACCAATGTGCAGGACCAAGAGATCGCGGTTCGGGATTTGGCCGAGAAAGGCTACTACACGGGTTCCAATATTACTTACAATTTGAAGCAATTGCTGGACGGCGGCTATGTCATCCAGGAGCGCTCGCCGCGCGACCGCCGCTCGGTCCTGATCCGCCTGACCGACAAGGGCCTTGCACTGTGCCAGCACCTGCGCGAATTGGACGACCGGCTGGCCCTGGCCTATAGCGAGGGCGACGGGGCGAATGTCGACATCGCCTCCGCGCGCCTGGCCTTGAGGCAGCTTGAGCGCCTCTGGTCCGATTACATCCAGTACGGCCGGATCTGAACCGAATCTGCGCTATGCGGCGGGCTTGCGCCGAGCGGCCATGCGGCGGCTGAGGCGGCTGAGGTCCTTGCGCGTGAGCCGATTGCGCGCCAGGGGCAGGATGCTGCTGTTCTCGTAGGCGACATGCCGGCGCTGTGCCTCGGCGAAGGCTCGTGCCGCGGCGGCGAATTCGTCCGGGTCCTCGGGTCGGCCGCCGGCCGCCAGCTTCTCCAGTCCGGCGGTCACGAGAGCCGCGACGCGTTCATCCTCCTGATGCTCCTTGCGAAGCTGGGCGAAGGCGTCCTCGATGGCCTCCGCCGCCAGCGTTCGGTCCTTCAGCAGCTGAAAGAGGTCGCGCTCCTCGTCGAGGATGTGCAGCGGCAGTTGTTCGCGCAGATAGGTGAGGATGGTGCGCGCCAGATCGATCGCGCGGGGTGCGGCGAGGTCCTCGGCCAGCCTTTCCAGGCAATCGCACATTGCGCGCTGGCGGAAATGCTCCGCCAGCAGCGCGTCAAGGGGTTCCGCGAATGTCTCTTGCTCGGGCGTCGCGGTCAGCGACACCCCCTCCCGACCCGCCATGTGCCCGCTCCCGATGCACTGCTCCCAACGATGCATATAGAACGCCGGAGAGGGCGTTTGGGTCGTGCTGGGCCGGTGGCGATAGGCCGATTGCTCCCTCCGGAACGCCAAGGGTGAGGCGGGAGGGTTACCAGGCCGTCAACGACCTGTCCTTCGCGCGAGGCTTGGCGAAAGAAAGAACCAGCCGATGGCGCAAACCTGCAACGCGAACTGGAGGGAAAAGGCCGTCCGATGGGCGACGGGCGGATAGCTTCCGTCGGCCGCGCGCGGCCAGAAGCCGACGATCCAGCCGATCCCGAACTGAAGGGCGAAGGCTCCGGCGAAAAGAAGGAGATTGAGAGCGCTGTTGGTGCGCCCGGCGAGCATGAGCGGACCGGCCTGCGTCAGGATCGAGAAGCCGAGGCCCCCCGCGGTGCCGAGAAATCCGAAGGCGGTCCAGGCAAGCCAGGTCTGGTGCCGCGGGAACAGGAAGATCAGAAGCTGCGCAGCCAGGAAGAGAAGCTGCCCGCCGATGAAGGTCGCCTGCGCTGAGATGCCGATCCGCTGCAGCCTCTCCGCCGCGTAGCCGAAGATCAGGTACCCTGGAACGGCCGCTGCGACGACGATCAGGAGATGGGCGGCGACGGTCTCGCGTCCGAGACCGGCGATGTCGCTCAGCCAGCCCCCGGCCCACAGGCCCTGATATGCCAGCCAAGTCCCTTGGGTCAGCGTGACGGCCGGCGCGATCCGCCAGAACAAAGTCGTGCGGAACACGGCGGCGTAACCGCTCCAGCCCCTCGGGCCGGCGCCAGGTTCGCGGCGCTCTGGAGCCCGCAGCAGCGCCAGGATGACAAGAAGGGTCAGCGCCGCCAGACAGCCCCAGATCCAACGCCAATCGACCGCCTGCAGCAGCCACTCCACGGGCAAGGTCGCGACGATCCCGCCGAGACTGCCGAGCGCCAGGATGGAACCGTTGACGAGCGCCAGCCGCTGGCGGCTGCACCAGAGCGCGGCCGCGGTGAAGGAGGCCATGAGGCAAGTCGACCCTCCCAAGCCTAAGAGGGCGCGGCCGATGGCGAGAGCCGCGAACTCTGATGCCGCCGCGAACAAGGTCGCGCCGGCGATGCCGAAACCGAGCAGCGCCGCGAGCACCCGGCGCGGGCCGAAGCGGTCGAGCAGCAGCCCGGCCGGGAGCTGCATGAGGGCGAAGGTAAGAAAGTAGACGCTGGTCAGAAGCCCGATGGCGCGTGCGTTCAGATCGAAGTCCCGCACCAGGTAGGGGGCGCGACGACGGCGCCGGTCACGCGATAGAGCTCCTGCAGGAAGAAGGCGGCGACGAAGGGCAGCAGCACGACCGCGGCGGCCGAGCCGCCCGTCGGCCATTCCCGCGTGGCGTGGGTCACGTCGCCGCCATTCGCACCAGGGCGTCCACCGCGACCGCTCCGCGTCCGAGCGGGCGCACGAGGAGGGGATTTACGTCGAGTTCGACGAGGGCGGACCGATGAGCCTCCGCGAAACCGGCGATGGCCGCGATGGCGTCCACCGCCGCGCTCACGTCGCCCGGCTCGCGACCGCGATAGCCTGTCAGCAGCTTGGCCGCCGCGAGGCGTCCGAGCGCGTCCTCGATGTCTTCGCGCGCCGCGGGCAAGAGGAGCCGCTGCGTATCGCGAACCAGCTCGACGAGAATACCGCCGCCGCCGATCACCAGCGCGAGGCCAAGCTGCCCGTCCCGCACCACGCCGACGATCAGCTCGGCCGCCGCATCGCCGACCATCTCCTCCACGAGGACCGTCTCGATCGGACCATGGCCGCCCGACGCTAGCCGGCTCTCCATCCGCGCCAGGGCGGCCTCGACCTCCGCCTCCGATCGGAGCGCAAGCTCCAGCCCGCCCGCGTCGCTTTTGTGCGGCAGGAATGGCGACAGAACCTTAAGCGCGACGGGAAAGCCGATCTCCGCCGCCGCCTGCCCCGCCTGTTGCCGGTGAACCACCCGGCCTACCGGCACGCGAAGGCCGAACTCCGCCAGCCGACGCTTGCTCTCCGCTTCGTGGAGGGTGGCGACGGGGCCTGCCACGGGCGTGCTCTTCGGAAGCCGCAAGCTCTCGAAGCCGGCCCGGCGGGCGGCGTCGCGGCGCTCGCCGTGGCGGATCGCGGCCGAGAGAGCGGACAGAGCTTCCGGCAGTCCCTGGAGCGGAGCCACTCCCGCCTCGATCATCCGCTCGCGAGCCGGCGCCGGGATCAGCTCCGGCAGCGTGCTCGCGACCGCGGCCGGCACGCCGGCGCTTTGCGCCGCGAGGACCAGGGCGTCCACGGAGATATCGCATTCGGCGCGGCCGGAGATGCCCTCATGGGGGTAGTCCAGCACCAGGAGGGCGGCGTCATAGGGATCCTGGAGCATTGTGGAGAAGCAGCAGACCAGGGCCGCGCGATCTCCCCAAAGGGAGGTGTTGTAGTCGAGCGGGTTGGAGACCGTCGCGAAATCCGGCAGCAGGCGGCGCAGCGCCTCCCGGCGGGCGGGAGAGGGCTGCGCCAGATCGATGCCGAGCGGGGCCGCCGCATCGGCCACCATCAGCGAATCCCCGCCCGAGCAGGTGAACACGGCCAGCCGCCGTCCGCCGGGAGGCGGAAGGATCGAGAGCAGCTTCACCGTCTCCAGAAGCTCGGGGACCGAGTGGGCGCGTGCGATGCCGAGCCGGTGGAACAGGGCGTCGTAGAGGGCATCGTCGCCGGCGAGCGAGCTGGTATGCGTCACCGCAAGGCGCGAGCCGAGATCGGAGGTCCCCGCCTTCAGCGCCACGATCGGTATCCCGCGCTCCAGCGCCGCCGCCGCGGCCTCGGCGAAGGTGTCCACCTCCGTCACGCCTTCTATATATAGAGCAATGGCGGTGACGCGCGGCTCCTCGGCCAGCACGGCGATGAAGTCGGAAAGGTCGAGGCAAGCCTGGTTGCCCATGCTGATGACATGGGCGAAGGGCACCGAGCGCAGGTTCATGGTGACGTTCAGGCTGACATTGCCGCTTTGCGCCACGATGGCGGCCCCCCGCCCGACGCGCTGGAGGCCGTGCCCCGACGGCCACAGCGCCACCCCATCGAGCGCGTTCAGCATCCCATAGCAATTCGGGCCGATCAGGGCGAGGTCTCCGGCCGCCTCCACGAGACGCCGCTGCAACTCCACGCCCGATCCGCCGAGTTCGGCGAAACCGGCCGCATAGGCGATGACGCCCCCCGCCCCGAGGGCGGCGAGCTCGCGCGTCATCTCGATCGTCGCCTCGCGCGGGACGGCGAGGAAGACCGCGTCCGGAGCTTCGGGAAGATCTTGGAGGCTGCGCAAGCAGTTGATGCCCGCGATCTCGTCCAGTTTCGGGCTGACGGCCCAGATCGGTCCGGCGAAACCGAAAGCGCGCGCCTGGCGGACCGGCTCCGCGAGATTGCGCCCTCCGACGAAGGCGATGTGCCGGGGAGAGAGCGCCCGTCGCAAATTGGCGCGCCGCCGCGCCCGTGCGTCGGTTGTCTCGCGCTGAGTGGGCATCTCGGATTGGGGCATTGGCGGAGCGCAGGTCCAGGGCGTTTGCCGGGGTGCGGGAGACTATCGCGGAGCCAAGCGCGCCTTCCAGCCTTCCCATGAGGTCACGGGATCGGGACCTCTCAAGCCACCAGCGCAATGCGATTTCATAATCGCGAGGCAATTAGTCCGTCTATCGCTTGAATTTATCAGATTTTTATGATATTCTTTCTACTCTTTCCTTGGCACAGGGGGCCGGTTCCGGCTCCCTGTCGGGCCTGCGGCTTTTTCAACGAAGCGTCGCATTCGCCGGAAGGTCCGACCGGATAGCCTTTATGCACACAAGGTTTACAACCGTCCGGATGCGCCGGGGAGCGTTCGGCATGAGCCGGGCTCGCGAGAGGTATACTTAATAATCTCATAGAGTTAACCAGTGTTTTTAAAACTTCACCTCTTGATTTGCACATTATTTTATGCGAATGTTTCGCCGTTGGGGGCGTCAATACCTGTCCAATCTGAGCTAGGTTTTGCCACGGAGCTTCGGAATATGCAGCCCTGAGTTGCATATTAGACGTTCCTGAACCAAAGCTTCGACGACCGGATGCCGACCCCAGGCAACGCCCCGCGCTTCGGGGGGAGCCGAGCGCGGGTTTCACACGACTGTCATGAGGGGAGTACTGACATGACCAACTACCTGACCCGCTTCGTTAAGGACGAAGCCGGCGCCGCGGGCGTCGAGTACGGCATCCTGGTGGCTGCCGTCGCCGCCGGCATCATCGTCGCCGCGTTCAGCATCGGCGACAGCGTGTCTGCCGCGTTCAACTTCGTCGACACGAAGCTTTCGGCGGAGTGCGATCCCTGCAGCTAATGCAAGGCTAGCGAAATGGAGCGGCGGAACGCCGCCGCTCCTCTCTCTCCTGGGAACGTGTCTCGAGATGCTTGGGGGCTAATCATGAGACTTCGATCCGTACTGACGCTCTTTCTCGCGCTCGTGCTCGGGGGAGCAGCCGTTCTTCTCGCGCGGGCCTGGCTGGAGCGCGCCGCAGAGCCGACCGTCGTGGCTCAGCAGCAGCCTCAGATGGCCCTGACCAAGATCGTGGTCGCGCGCACCACTCTGTTCTTCGGCAACCGCATCAATGCCGAGCAGGTTCGCGAGGTCGACTGGCCGGCCGACAGCGTGCCGCCGGGCGCCTTCAGCTCCGCCGAAGAGCTGCTGAACGCCGAGAAGCCGCGCACCGTGCTCCGCACGATCGAGGCGAACGAGCCGATCCTCTCCAGCAAGGTTTCCGGAGAGGGCGAGAAGGCCACGCTCTCCGCGATCATCTCTGAGGAGATGCGGGCCATGACGATCCGCGTCAACGACGTGATCGGCGTCGCGGGCTTCATCGTGCCCGGCGACCGCGTCGACGTGCTCCTCACCCGCGAGGAGGGGGGAGACAAGAATCAGATCACCGACATCCTGTTGCAGAACGTGAAGGTGCTCGGCATCGACCAGCTCGCGAACGACAATCAGGAAAAGCCGATCGTCGTTCAGGCCGTGACGGTGGAGGTGAGCCCCGAGCAGTCGCAGAAGCTCACCCTGGCCAGCCAGGTGGGCAACCTGACCCTCGCGCTGCGCAACGTGCTGGACGCCGAGGCCGAGCTCGCGCGCACGGTCGGCATCCGCGATCTGAAGATCGGAGAGGTCAACGACGCCGTCGCCGACGCCCAGCCCGGCAAGCCCGCCAACGTCGCCAAGGTTCGCGGCAAGGGCACCGCGGTCGATCCCTTGGCTTCGGTGAAGATCTTCCGGGCCCTGAACGGGTCTGAATACAAGGTTGAGAAGGAGGGCAGCGGCGCCGGCGCTCCGGCTCCGAAGGTTCTCGACGGCGCGGCCGAAAAGACCGCGCCGGCCGCTCCGAAGCCGGCCGCCCCCGGCGCGCCGACGCCTCTGATGCCGCAGCCTGAAGTCTCGGCGGGCATCTTCGAGGAGCCGAAAGCCGCGGGCACCGAGATCTGAACGTCAGGATTGCCAAGGGACGCCCGGCGCGTCCCGGATTGGGGGGCTCTCATGTTTCGCATCGCCAAATACGCCGTACTCGCATTGGCACTGGCCGCGGCGTCCTTCTCGAACGTTCCGGCGGCGAGCGCTCAGGCGCAGCCTGATATCAAGATCCAGGAATTCCGCCACGCCGGCGAGTTCCACGTTCCGCTGAACAAGTCGCAGATCCTGCGCCTCGACCAGCCCTTCACCGACCTCCTGGTCGGGAACGCGGAGGTGGCGGACGTGCTCGCCCTCACCAACCGCAGCATCTACGTGCTGGGGAAGGCGCCGGGCTCGACCAACCTCACCATCTACGGGCCCGGCAAGCAGCTCATCGCCGTGGTCGACCTGGTCGTCGGCTTCGACGTCGAGGGGCTGAAGGCCAAGCTGCACGAGATCATGCCCGACGAGGCGATCGAGGTGCGCGCGGTCAACGACTCCATCGCCCTTTCGGGCCGGATCAGCACCGCCGAGCGCCTCGCTCAATCCCTGGCGGTCGCCGAGAGCTTCGCGCCCAAGAAGGTCAACAACTTCCTCAGCGTCATCGGCAGCCAGCAGGTCATGCTGCAGGTCCGCTTCGCGGAAGTGACGCGCTCGACGGCCAAGGCGCTCAGCCTCAGCACCGACGTTCTCTTCGACGACGGCAACGACGCCTTCCAGGTCCAGACGGGTCGCGGCATCAACGGACTGTCCGAGATCGTCGATCCGTTCGTCAGCTCGCTTCTGTCGCTGTCGATCGGCGATTTGGACCTCAACCTGCTGTTCGACGCCCTCGAAGACAAGGGTCTGGTGAAGACCTTGGCGGAGCCGACCCTGATCGCCTTGTCGGGCGACACCGCCAGCTTCCTCGCCGGCGGCGAGTTCCCGATCCCGGTCGCGCAGAGCGGCTCCGCCAGCTCGGTCGGCGGCGTGACCGTTTCGACGCCGGTGATCACGGTCGAGTTCAAGGAGTTCGGCGTCGGCCTCTCCTTCACCCCGACGGTGCTTGGAGACGGCCTCATCAACATGGCCGTCAAGCCGGAGGTCAGCGCGATCGACAATTCGGCGGACCGGTCGGTCACCGTCAGCGGGTTCCGCATCCCCGCCCTGGTGACGCGGCGCGCCTCGACCACCGTCGAGCTGCGGGACGGCGAGAGCTTCGCCATCGCCGGTCTTCTGCAGAACGACTTCGCCGACCAGATCCGCCAGTTCCCATGGCTCGGTGATCTGCCGATCCTCGGCGCCCTGTTCCGCTCGACCTCGTATCAGCGGCAGGAGACGGAGCTCGTCATCATCGTCACGCCGCATCTGGTCAAGCCGGCCCGCGCCGGCGAGCTGGCCGCGCCGACCGACCGCTTCCTCGCCCCGACGGAGAGCGACCTCTTCCTGATGGGCAAGACCGAGGATCCGAAGTCCGGCACCGAGGCGGTGGGTCCGATCGGCGGCGGCGCCGCCGGAACCTACGGCCACATCATCCAGTAGGAGTTGGAGCCATGCGAACCGCGCTTCTCACAGTGGCCGCTGTCTTCGGCCTGGCCGCCTGCGCCAATACGCAGGAGCCGCTCAATGCGAATTTCGGCGACGCCTACTACCACAACATCGCGGTGCAGGTGATCGACCCGAAGCCGGCCAATGCCGGATCGGGGCCCTCGGACCTCGAGGGCGAGCGGGCGCGCGTCGCGATCGACCGCTACCGCTCGAGCACGACCATCGTTCCCGAAGACACCGCGACGTCGGACGTCGGGACCAGCTCGAGCGAGTAGAAGGCCAGGTGTCGGGGGAGGGGGGCGATATGAACGGTCGGTCTTGTCAACTCGGAGAATCCGGCGCCGTCGCGATCTGGGTGGCCGGAACGCTCGCGATGATGATCGGCATCATAGCGCTCTCCTTCGACCTCGGCCGCTCGGCGACCACCGACACCGAGCTGAAATGGGCGGCGGACGCGGCGGCGCTCGCCGGCGCCCGCCAGCTCGACGGCCTTGATGGCGCCCGCGACCGGGCGCGCCTGGCTGCGACCGGCGCGCTGACCGGCAGCGGCGTGGGCCTGACGAAGAACACCGACACCTTCGACGCCGACGATACGGATGTCGAGGTGGTGGACGTGAAGTTCCTCAGCGTCCTGGGCCCGGGCGAAGGCACGTCGGGAGACGTCGAGGCGACCTCGGACGCAAATGCGAATTACATCCAGGTCATCGTCGAGCAGTCGGTGGTGAACAACCTCTTCATCCAGGTCGTGGGCGGCGCGGACACCACCACGCTGCAGCAGAGCTCGGTCGCCGGATACGGCG
>DATIDB010000087.1:0-5176 GCA_035456545.1 Alphaproteobacteria bacterium
CCGCCGGAGGACAATCTGCGCTACCAGGCGGCCTGCTTCGAGCGCGCTTTCCCCTCCGGGCACACGCCGCGCCTCGACGCGATCGTCCCGCCCCGCCCGGAATTGCCGATGGGCGCGCTGGTGGTGGAGGAGATTCGGGGACGGCCGATGCGCCTGCCGGAGGACCTGCCGCGCTCGGCCGAGGCGCTGGCCTCGATCCACCGCCTGCCGGTCCCCGCGCCCGCGGACCGGCCGCCCCTCGCCGACCATTCCGACGCGGTCGCCGGAACGCTCGGCTTCATCGAGCGGCAATGGGCGTTTCGCGATGCCCTGCCGCTCGCGTCGGAGACGCGGGCGCAGCTCGAAGCGGAGGTCGCCTGGGCGCGCGCCTATGCGGCCGAGCCGAAGCCGCCGCAGCCGGTGACCCTGGTCGCGACAGACAGCCATCCCGGCAATTTCCTCATCGAGACGGGCGGCCGCGCCGTCTTCGTCGACCTGGAGAAGATGCTCTACGGATCGCCCGCGATCGACCTCGCCCACCACACGCTCTACACCTCGACCACCTGGGACGTCGACGCCGCGGGGGTGTTGAGCCGGGCCGAGACGGGCGCATTCCACGGCGCCTATCTTGACGCGCTGCCGCCCGAGACGGCCGATGCCATCGAACCCTGGATCGAGCCCATGCGCCGCCTCACCTGGCTGCGCACGGCAACATGGGCGATCAAATGGCGAGCGCTGACGCGGCCACCCGCGCCGGGCGAGCGCCGGGCGGAGGACTGGTCCGCAACGCCCATGCCCCCGGCCTATCGCAGCCATGTGGCTGCCCGGATCGCCGATTTCCTCGCGCCCGAGACGGTGGCGCGCGTTCGGGCGGAGTGGCGCGCCTGATCGCTGGACAGATCTGTTCTTGATTTGTTCTAGGGCCTCGGCTAGTTTTTGCGGCATGAAGCCGCCCCTGCCCGACAGCCCCGACGCCCTCGCCGAGGACCGGCTCCCCGACCGGCCGGTGAAGGGTCGCGGCGCGATCAGCAACCGCACCGGCCGCTTCGAGCCGACCGCGCGCGAGCGCGTCGACGACGGCTGGAGCCTGCCGTCGGAGGAGGAGACGCGTCCCGACACCCGCGTATCTGAGGACACCAGCCGCACGGTGATCGCCCGCAACAACTCCCCCGATATCGGCTTCGACCGCTCGATCAATCCCTATCGCGGGTGCGAGCATGGCTGCATCTACTGCTTCGCGCGGCCGACGCACGCCTTTCTCGGCCTTTCGCCCGGCCTCGATTTCGAGACGCGCATCCTGGTGAAGCCCGACGCGGCGAAGCTCCTGGAGCAGGAGCTGGCCAAGCCCGGCTACCGTCCGGCGGTGATCGCGATGGGCACCAACACCGACCCCTACCAGCCGCTCGAAAAGAAGCTGCGCATCACCCGCTCCATCCTCGAGGTGCTGTCGCGCTGCAACCACCCCGTCGGGATCGTCACCAAATCGGCGCTGATCCAGCGCGACATCGACATTCTCGCCCCGATGGCGAAGCTGGGCCTCGCCTCCGCCACGGTCTCGCTGACGACGCTCGATCCGAAGCTCTCGCGGGTGATGGAGCCGCGCGCGGCCTCGCCGGCGCGCCGGCTGGAGACGATCCGCGCGCTTTCCGCCGCCGGCATCCCCACCGGCGTCCTCGTCGCGCCGATGATCCCCGCCCTCAACGACCGCGAGATGGAAAAGCTCCTGGAAGCCGCGGCGGAGGCAGGGGCCAGAACCGCGGGCTATGTGCTCCTGCGCCTGCCCTTGGAGATCAAGGAGCTGTTCGAGGAATGGCTGGAGGCGCATTTCCCCGGCCGCGCCAAGCACATCCTCTCCCTCGTGCGCTCCATGCGCGACGGCAAGCTCTACCAATCCGAATTCGGCCTCAGGCAGACCGGCAGCGGGCCCTATGCCGATTTGCTCGCCAAGCGGTTCCGGCTCGCCGCCAGCCGCTACGGCTTCACCCGGCGCGACTGGCAGTTCAACACCAGCCTCTTCCGCCCGCCGGTCCCGCAAGGGGGCCAGTTCCGGCTGCTGTGATGCAGACGAAGGAAAAGAAGGAGTTGCCGGCGCCGAGTACGCGGTTGGAGCTTCTACTGGCATCCAAACGGATGCCAGGCCGCAAGAAGGTGCGACTGCTGCGCCGGTTCTTCCGCATGACGGCCGGGCAGTTCAGCGATGCATTCCGGATCCCCGAGCAAACGATCCTCGATTGGGAGACCGGCAGGACCAGGCTGAGGCGAGAGCAACTATCGTATCTGCGCGTGATCGCCGGCATGCCCGAAGAGGTTTGTCGCATACACCGTAGCCGCACCGTCCGACCACCAGGCCAACAAGCCGGTTCCTGATCGGCGGCGCTCCCTGCTACCCTTCCTCTCTTAAGGGGAATGGGATCGGGGGCCGGCGATGCCGGATTTCAGCTTCGAGCGCAAAGCGGGCGCGGGCGAGGGGCGGATCGTCGTCGGCATCGACGAGGCCGGGCGCGGCCCGCTGGCCGGCCCGGTGGTCGCCGCGGCGGTGATCCTCGACTACAGGCGCTTCCCGCGCAGCCTCCGCTCCAAGGTGGACGATTCCAAGAAGCTGCCGCCGGACCTGCGCGAGCATCTCTATGAGCGGCTGCAAGGCCATGCCCGCATCGGCGTCGGCATGGCGAGCTGCATCGAGATCGACCGCATCAACATCCTGCGCGCAAGCCTGATGGCCATGCGGCGGGCGCTGGACGCGCTCGGGCTTTCGCCCGACCACGCGCTCATCGACGGCAATGTCTGCCCGGACCTTCCCTGCGCCGCGACCACGATCGTGGAGGGCGACGGAAAGTCCTTCTCCATCGCCGCCGCCTCGATCGTCGCCAAGGTGGTGCGCGACCGGCTTATGCGCGCGATGGCGAGCTACCACCCCGAATATGGCTGGGACCACAATGCCGGCTATTCCACGCCCGAGCACCTCGGCGCGCTGGCCCGATTCGGTCCCTGCCTGCAGCATCGCCGCTCTTTTTACTCGGTACGCAAACATCTGCTTGCAAGAGGCTGATTCAAAAGACTCTTGACGCGGCGACTCGGGCGGTATCATGCTCCCCGCCCATGGCCGCCTCGAACCCTCTTCCGCTCGACCGCATCCTCATCGGCGATTGCGTCGAGGAGATGAACCGCCTGCCGCCTCAGTCGCTCGACCTCGTCTTCGCCGACCCGCCCTACAATCTCCAGCTCAAGGGCGGGCTGTTGCGCCCGAACCAGACCGAGGTCGACGGGGTCGACGAGGACTGGGACAAGTTCGCCGATTTCGCCGCTTACGACCGGTTCACCCGCGACTGGCTCTCCGCCGCACGACGCATCCTCAAGCCCGACGGCGCGCTCTGGGTCATCGGCAGCTACCACAACGTCTTCCGCATCGGCGCGCTCCTGCAGGATCTCGGCTTCTGGATCCTCAACGACGTGGTCTGGCGCAAGACGAACCCGATGCCGAATTTCCGCGGCCGGCGCTTCGCCAATGCGCATGAGACGCTGATCTGGTGCGCGAAGGACAAGTCCTCGCGATACACCTTCAACCACGCCGCCATGAAGGCGTTGAACGACGATTTGCAGATGCGCAGCGATTGGCTGCTGCCGATCTGCGGGGGACCGGAGCGCTTGCGCGACGATGCCGGGCGGAAGTCGCATCCGACCCAGAAGCCCGAAGCCCTGCTGCACCGCGTGCTGATGGCCTCGACCCGGCCGCAGGATGTCGTGCTCGATCCTTTCTTCGGCACAGGCACCACCGGCGCGGTCGCCAAGCGGCTCGGCCGGCGCTGGATCGGCATCGAGCGGGACAAGGGCTACGCGCGCATCGCCGCGGCGCGGATCGATCAGGTGCGGGCCGCGTCCGATCCCTCGCTTCTCGATACGCCGGCCAAGCGCGAGCAGCCGCGCATTCCCTTCGGCTGGCTGATCGAGCGCGGGCTCCTCGAGCCCGGCGCCGTGCTCACCAGCCACAACCGCCGCTGGACCGCCAAGGTTCGCGCCGACGGCACGCTCGCCACGGCCGATTTCCGCGGCTCGATCCATCAGGCGGGCGCGCATGTTCAGGGCCTGCCCGCCTGCAACGGCTGGCAGTTCTGGTGCTTCGATTCCGGCGGCGGACGGCTGCAGCCGATCGATCTGTTGCGCGAGCGGCTGCGCGCCGAGTTGAATTAGGGAATAGGCTCGTCCACGGCGCGCAGAAGGCCGGAAAGCGAGATGGCGCGAGCAGAGGGCCGACGTTTCGGATAAGGTTCTCATTGCGGCATGTCGGTGGGGCGCCAAGGTGCTGGCCTCTGAGCTGACGAAATGCATCGAGCAGGCTCATCTGGCTTTGAATGCCTTCGTGAAGGGCGACCCCGGGCCTCTGAAGGATCTCTACTCGCGACGGGATGACGTCATCATCGCCAACCCGTTCGGACCGCCCGCGAAGGGGTGGGAAAAGGCCGCCGCGACCATGGAACGGGCCGCCGCAAACTACCGGGACGGCGAGGCCGTCGGCTTTGAGCGCATCAGCGAATATGCGACGTCGGACTTGGGGTACATCATCGAGATCGAGCGCTATCGATCCAAGATCGGTGGCGGCGACAAGCTGGCGCCGTTTGCGCTTCGGGTCACTACCATTTTTCGGCGCGAGGACGGCGCGTGGAGGATCGTCCTTCGCCATGCCGATCCCATAACCTCGGCTCGCCCGCCGGCGTCCATCGTCCTAGAAAAATAGGCTCCGCACCCCGCTCGGGTCGATGAGAGCCGTAGCTTGCACCTAGGCAAGCGCATGCCGGCACGCAATGTGAGTCGAGCTCTTTCCGATCGGGCTTCGAATCGCGCGGCATGATCTCGCGGACCGCCCGTGGGCCGTCATCCGAGCCGAGGCTCCCGAACAAGCCGCGCGACGTCCCTCGGGAGAAGACGATCGGCGCGCCCCACCTCGTTTCGTCGAACTCGCGCCCAATCCGGCCATTGCTGCCGCTCCATGAGGCCGCGCCCTAATCCACCGTTTCGGGCCTCGTCGCCGAGCTGCGATTGGGCGACATCCCGGCCAGCACGCGCATGAAGCGGTCGTCCTGGTGCTCGATCTCGAGGAAATCGGCGCAGTCGAGCGCCGGCTTGTAGACCGCGAAGCTGCGCATCAGGGCCAAGGTCGCCGCGCTTTCCAGCGGCCCGATGAAGCTCGCCTCCTTGTCCA
>DATIDB010000088.1:0-10518 GCA_035456545.1 Alphaproteobacteria bacterium
CGTTCGCGATAATGCAGCGCGACGCGCCGCCGCAGCTCTGGGAGGCCGAGCGCCTCGGTATAGCCGATGGCATGCGCATCGAGCGCCCGCTTGGCCGCCTCGATCACGGCATGCGGCGCCCCGCCGCCGGGCTGGCCGATCTCCAGATGCAGCACGTCGCCGCCGGCCATGGACCGTTCGTTGGCCATGCGCAGGACGTCGAGGGCGATGAACGGATCGACCCGACCCCGGCCGGAGACCTTCAGCGCCATATTCCACCCCTCTTCTTCCGTCGGTCCGGCCGACCGGAGGCGCTCTCGGCGCTTTCCCCTGGCCAAGGGCCGCCGACGCACCACATGTTAAGATGCTATGCTGCCCGATGCGCGATAGCCGAAACAGCCAGCCCGTTCTTCCATGCTCGTTAGCCTGCGCCGACAAGTCATTGCGTTTTCCGCGGTTCTTGCGGTCCTTGCGCTATCGCTCGCCCCCACCGCCGCGCAAGAGCGCGTTCGCCTTTTGCGGGACGCGGAGATTGAACACATTATCCGCATTTATGCCACGCCATTGTTTAACGCCGCCGGACTCGACCCGACGGCGATCTCCGTCTATCTGATCGACGACAACCGCCTGAACGCCTTCGTGGCCGGCGGCATGAACATTTTCATCAATTCCGGCCTGCTGATGCGCAGCCGCGATCCGCTCGAGGTCATGGGGGTGATCGCCCATGAAACGGGCCACATCGCCGGCGGGCATTTGGCGCGCACGCAGGACGCGCTGCGCACCGCCTCCATCGAATCCATCATCGCGGCCGTGCTCGGCGCCGCCGCGGCGGTGGTCGGGGGCGGCGATATCGGCGCTGCGGTGATCGCCGGCGGAGGCTCGATCGCTCAGCGCTCCTTCCTGCAGTACAGCCGCAGCCAGGAATCGGCGGCCGACCAGGCAGGCGTCTCCTATCTGGAGCGGTCGGGCTACTCCTCGCGCGGGCTGCTGGACTTCATGGACGTGCTCGCCGGAGAGGAAGCCTTGTTGCCCGGGAACCAGGACCCGTATCTGCGCAGCCACCCCTTGACCCGGGAGCGCATCGATTCGCTGCAGAACTTCGTCGACCACAAGTCGCGATTCTCGGACAAGCCCGCGCCGCCCGAGTTGGCGGCGCTGCATGGGCGCATGGTCGGCAAGCTGGTCGGCTACCTGGAGCCGCTCGGCCGCGTGCTGCGCCGCTATCCCGAAACCGACCAGAGCCTCGAGGCGCGGTACGCCCGCGCCATCGCGTATTACCGGGCTTCGGACACGAAGAAGGGGCTCGATCTCCTCGACCGGCTTCTCGCCGAACATCCGGAGGACGCCTATTTCCACGAGCTGCGCGGCCAAATCCTCTTCGAGAACGGCCGCATCGCCGAATCCGTCGAGTCGTATCAAAAGGCGGTCGACCTCGATCCGACCGAGCCCTTGCTCCGGCTGGGGCTGGCGCAGTCGCAGCTCGAGACCGAACAGCCCGAGCTGGCGAAGCCCGCCCTTGCGCACCTGGAGGAAGTCGTCCGCCGGGAGCCGCGCAACGGCTTCGCCTGGAGACTTTTGGCCGTCGCCTATGGGCGCACGGACCAGCTCGGAATGGCGGCGCTGGCCCTTGGAGAATCGGCGCTCGCGCGCAACAACGCTTCCGAGGCCAAGGCCCAGGCCGACCGCGCCAGCCGCTTGCTGCCCGAGAATAGCCCCGCCTGGCTGCGCGCGCTGGACATCAAGCGCGCGGCGAAACGGCTCGAGGAAAGCTGAAGATCCGGTTAACGGGCCCGAAGCCTCGCCCGCCGACGCAATATTTGTCGGAACGGATTTGGTTGCCTATGATCGCCGCCCGAAATCGCCTGCGACGTGGCGTATCCGGGATGGAGGGATAGCCGAACGATGCGATGGAACCTGATCGGCCTATGGCTGGCGCTGGCGCTGGGCGTGTCCGCCATGGGAGCGGCGCGAGCCGAAGAGCCGCTCACCCCGCAGCAGAAGGAGGCGGTCGAAAGCATCGTGCGCGACTACCTCCTCGCCCATCCAGAGGTGATCCGAGACGCGCTGATCGAGCTGCAACGCCAACAGGAGCAGCAGCAGGCGGCCATGCGCCGAGAGGCCATCGCCGAGGCTCAGGAGTACGCCGCCTCGCTCCCGGAGGATTTCGTCAAGGGCGACCCGAAGGCTGAGATCGCCGTGATCGAGTTCTTCGACTACCGCTGCCCCTATTGCAAGGCGGTCGCTCCGCGGATCGACGAGGTCGTCAAGGAGGACCCGGCCGTGCGGGTGGTGCTGATCGAATTCCCGATTCTCGGCGAGGAATCGAAATACGCGGCCCGCGCCGCGATCGCCTCGCGCTTTCAAGGCAAGTACATGGCCTTTCACGATGCGATGATGGGGCACAAGGGGAACCTGACGCAGGAGACCGTCCTGGAGCTTGCCGACGACGCCGGCATCGACGTCGAAAAGCTCAAGGAGGATATCAAGTCGCCCGAGATCGACGCGCTCATCGACCGCCACTATCAGTTGGCGGACAAACTGGGGGTTTCAGGCACGCCGGCTTTCGTCATCGGCCAGGAGCTGGTGCCCGGGGCGATCGACGCGGAGACGATGAAAGCCAAGATCAAGCAGGCGCGCCAGAGCTGAGGGGATGCGCATGAGATTCGAGGACTCCGTCTCGCCGGCTGCCGCCGAGGGGCAGTCGATCGAGATCAGCACCGACCGCGACCGCATCGACACCGATCTCGTCCACGATTACCTGAGTCGCCAGAGCGACTGGGCGGCGGGCATTCCGCGCGGCATCCTCGAGCGATCGATCCACAATTCTCTCGTGTTCGGGGCCTACACCTCCGACGGACGTCAGGTCGGCTTCGCCAGGGCCATCACCGACTACGCCACCTTCGCACACATCGCCGATGTGTTCGTACTGCCGGGCTGGCGCCGCCAGGGGCTCGGAAAGCGCCTGGTCGAGGCGATCCTGACCCATCCGAAGCTGCAGGGTCTGCGCCGCTGGTCGCTGGCCACGCGCGACCGGCACGGGCTTTACGCGCGCTATGGCTTCACCGCGCTGGCCGAGCCGGAAATCTTCATGGAGCTCTGTCCCGGTCGTCCGGAGGGCGGCGCCCTCGGGAACGGGCGGTGATTGCCTCCTCCCGCCCCGGCGGCTTATAACCGCCCCGGGAACCGCCATTGGCGCCGGGACAGCCCGGCGCGAGGGGTCGAGGCTGGGTGGCTAAAGCGCCGATCATTCTTGTCCTGAACGGACCGAACCTCAATCTTCTGGGGACGCGCGAGCCCGAGGTCTATGGCCGCGACACCTTGAAGGAGATCGAGGCGGAATGCCGCCGCCACGCCAAGGCGCGAGGCCTGGCGGTCGATTTCCGCCAATCCAACCACGAGGGCGAGTTGGTCGGCTGGGTTCAGGAGGCGCGCGGGCGCGCGGCCGGGATCATCGTGAACGCCGCCGGCTACACCACGACCTCGGTCGCCCTGCTCGACGCGCTCCTCGCCGTCGGGCTGCCGGTGATCGAGGTGCATCTCTCCAACATTTTCCGCCGTGAGGCCTTCCGCCAGCATTCGCTGGTCTCGCTTGCGGCCAAGGGCGTCGTCTGCGGCCTAGGGAAGATAGGCTATTTGGTCGCGCTCGATGCCTTCGCGCGCCTGCTGAAAACCGAAACAGAGGCCTGATGCCCAAACTCGAGATCGACGAAGCGCTGGTGCGCAAGCTCGCCGTGCTCCTGGAAGAGACCGGCCTCACCGAACTCGAATTCGAAGCGGGTCAGCAGCGGATCCGGGTCACGCGAGGGGGAGCCGTATCCGCCGCCAACAATGCCGCCCCGGCGCTGGCCGTCCCCACCGCGCCGGCCGCCCAGGCGCCGGCCGCCGCCAGCCCCGAGACGCCGCCGCAGAACGCCATCCTCTCGCCCATGGTCGGCACCGCCTATGTGGCGCCGGAGCCGGGCGCCGCGTCCTTTGTGAGCGTCGGCTCTAAGGTCGCCAAGGGCGACACGCTCCTGATCATCGAGGCGATGAAGGTCATGAACCCGCTCCATGCCGCGCGCGCGGGCACGGTGACGCAGATCTTCGTCTCCGACGGAATGCCGGTGGAGTTCGGTCAGCCGCTTCTGGTGATCGAATAGCGGCCGGGAGGGGGACCCGGACGGGGACGGGGCAGCATGTTCGAAAAAGTGCTCATCGCCAACCGAGGCGAGATCGCCCTCAGGATCCATCGCGCCTGCCGCGAGATGGGCATCCGCACCGTGGCGGTGCACTCGACCGCCGACGCCGACGCCATGCATGTGCGCCTGGCCGACGAGAGCGTATGCATCGGCCCGCCGCCCTCGCGCGAGAGCTATTTGAACATTCCGGCGATCCTTTCGGCCGCGGCGATCACGGGCGCGGACGCGATCCACCCCGGCATCGGCTTTCTCTCCGAGAACGAGAAGTTCGCCGCCATGGTCGAGGAGCATGGCTTCGCCTTCATCGGGCCGGCCCCCGAGCACATCGCCGTCATGGGCGACAAGGTCAAGGCGAAGGAGACGGCGAAGTCGCTCGGCATTCCCGTGGTGCCCGGCTCGGACGGCGCGGTAAGCGATGCGGAGGCACCGGCCGTCGGCGCCAAGATCGGCTTTCCCGTGCTGGTCAAAGCTTCCTCGGGCGGCGGCGGCAAGGGGATGAAGGTCGCCAATTCCGCCGCCGAGCTGCCGCAGGCGGTGAGCCTCGCCCGCAAGGAAGCGAAGGCGAATTTCGGCGACGACGCGGTCTATCTGGAGAAGTACCTGTCCCACCCGCGCCATATCGAGATCCAGATCCTGGCGGACGGGCACGGTAATGTGGTCCATCTGGGCGAGCGCGACTGCTCCCTGCAGCGGCGCCACCAGAAGGTGCTGGAGGAGGCGCCCTCCCCCGCCCTCAATGCGGGCCAACGAGCGGAGGTGGGGCGGCTCGCCGCCAACGCCATGCGCCGCCTCGGCTATCGCAGCGCCGGCACCATCGAGTTCCTGTTCCAGGACGGCGCCTTCTATTTCATCGAGATGAACACGCGCCTCCAGGTCGAGCACCCGGTGACGGAGATGATCACCGGCATCGATCTCGTTCGCGAGCAGATCCGGGTCGCCACGGGCGCGCCGCTCGCCTTCTCGCAGGAGCAGATCACCTTCAACGGCCACGCCATCGAGTGCCGGATCAACGCCGAGAACCCCGAGACCTTCATGCCCTCCCCCGGCCGGGTGACGGACTATCACGCGCCCGGCGGGCTTGGGGTGCGGGTCGATTCCGCGCTTTATGCCGGCTACCAGGTGCCGCCCAACTACGATAGCCTGATCGCCAAGCTGATCGTCCACGGCAACAGCCGCAACGAATGCATGATGCGGCTGAGGCGCGCCTTGGAGGAGTTCGTGATCGGCGGCATCGACACCAGCATTCCCCTGCACCAGCGCCTGATCGCGGCGCCCGATTTCCTCAACGGCGACTACGACATCCGCTGGCTGGAGAAATTCGTCACCAGATGACAGAAGTCAGAAGTCAGAAGAGAAGCCTTGAATCCTGACTTCTGACGTCTGATTACTGACTTCTGGACCCCATGCTTCGCATCACACCGGACCTCCTGCTCAGGGCCTATGCGCTCGGCGTCTTTCCGATGGCCGAGAGCCGCCACGATCCGGAGCTCTACTGGATCGATCCCAAGCAGCGCGGGATCTTGCCCCTGGATCGATTCCACGTGCCCCACTCGCTGCGCAAGGCGGTGCGGCAGCGGGTTTACGACATTCGGGTCGACACCGCCTTCCGCGCGGTCATGGAAGGATGCGCGGAACCCGCGCCGGGCCGGCCGGACAGTTGGATCAACGACGAGATCCTGAGCCTCTACACGGCGCTGCACGAGGCCAAGCATGCGCATTCGGTCGAGGCCTGGCGGGACGGCCGGCTGGTCGGCGGGCTCTACGGGGTGACGATCGGCGCGGCGTTCTTCGGTGAAAGCATGTTCAGCCGCGAGCGCGACGCGAGCAAGGTGGCGCTGGTGCATCTCGTGGCGCGGCTCAGATGCGGCGGATTCAGGCTGCTGGACACCCAGTTCGTGACCAAGCACCTGGCGCGGTTCGGAGCGGTCGAGATCGACCGGCAGAGCTATCAGGCGCTGCTTCAGCGCGCGATCTCGCAGCCGGCGGAATTCTATTGCGATGTCCCGGAATCAGAGCTCGACGCGCTCATGCAGTCGAGCACCCAGATATCGTAGACCGGGTGCTCCAAGGCGGAGACGGCGGGGCTGGATGCGAACATCCATCCGCTGAACACCGTCTTCGGCTCCTCGTTGACCTTGCGCTCGACGATCTCGAGATAGGCGGCGCTTTCCGGCGGCTCCTCGGGTGGGCGCTTGTCGCAGGCCCGCACGGTGATCTCCAGAGCCCCGAACGTCACCGCTTGCCCGACCGGCGCCTCGATGGTCGAGACGCGTGCGGTGATCTTATCGAGCCCCTGCAGCTTGGCCTCGTCCATCGGCAAGGCGCTTGCCGGCGCCCCCGATGCGAGAACGAGCGCGGCCGCGGCGATCCCCCGATGAAGCACGACGTTCACGCGACCTCGAACACGGCGTCCACCTCGACCGCCACGTCGAGCGGCAGCACGTTGGTCCCGACGGCGAAGCGGGCATGCTTGCCGGCGTCGCCGAAGACCTGGACGATGAGGTCGGATGCGCCGTTGCCGACCTTCGGCTGATCGGTGAAGTCCGGCATGGAATTCACGAATATGCCGAGCTTCACGCAGCGCTTCACCCGGTCGAGATCGCCGCCGAGCGCGGCGCGAAGCTGTGCGATGACGTTGAGCGCGCAGAGCCGGGCCGCCTCCTGCCCCTGCTCGATCGTGAAGTCGCGGCCCAGCTTTCCGCGGAACTTGAACTCGCCGTTCCAGGCAGTGACCTGGCCGGACACGAAGGCGAGCCCGCCGGCGATCACCACCGGGACATAATTGGCGACCGGAGCCGCCGGCTTGGGCAGCTCGATCTTCAGTTCTGCGAGGCGGGCGTCGATGCGTCCGGGCATGTGAGGTCGCTCCTGTTCGTATTCTTGGCTTCGAGGGATGGCTTCCGAGCATAGTCGAAAATCGTCGAAGCGCCAGGGCGAAGGATCAAGCCTCCGCGACCGCGCGCACCAGCGCCTGTGGCGCATGGCGGAAGGGATAGCGCCCGAGATCGAACCCCGCCGGGCCGGGCGCATCCACCTCGAGGATGGCGTGGCAGAGCGGCCCGAAGGCGGCGCGGAAATGGTTCTTGGCCTTGACGCAAAGAAGCCGCACCGAGCCGAGGTCGATTCCATGCAGGTCGAAATAGCCTATATCGTTCGGCGACTGGCACGCTTCGGTCACGATGACCCGCAGCCACCCTTCGATCCCGAGCACCGCCGTGTTCCCAAGCGCGACGGGCAAGCCCGCTTCCATCGGACCGCGATTGACGAAGCGGCCGTCGGTCAGCCGTAGCACGCGCGCCTCAATTTGAACGGGCGTACCGTAGAGATCGGTGAGCCGGCCCCCGAGCCTTGCGGCGAGCCGTGCGCCCTCGCCCGCCTCCCGCGCGCGCCCGACCAGCGCGGGATCGCAGAAGAACGCGAACACCGTCGGAACCTGCGGGGCGGAGAAAAGAAGCGCCCGGAACAGCTCGGGCGTGTCACCGATCCCGCCCGACATCGGGTTATCGGCGGGGTCGAGCACCGCCACGAGGCCGGGCGAGGCGGAGAGCGCCTTCGCCATTCCCTCGGCGGGCGCCGGCGCTTCGGCTCGGAAGCGCGCGCGGTTGGCCCAGAGGAACCGCGCCACCTCATCGGCCGCGCCTCGCGCCGCCTCCGCATCGCCATCCGCCAGGGCCAAGACCGACGCGCCGGCATCGGGCGTATCGCCATAGGCGAAGCCGCCGAGGGGCGAGACGTCGAGAAGCCCGCGCTCGCGCTCAATTCGACGCGCCAGCGCCTCGGCTTCCGCCATGGGTCCCGATTCGGTGCGCATGTTGAAGCTGGGCAGGATGGCCGGAACCTTGGCGAGGGTCAGGCGCGGACGGATGCGACCCTCCACCGTGGCCGCCAGCAGCTCCAGCGCCTTCGCCGCCGTTTCGCGCATGTCGATATGGGGATAGGTCTTGTAGGCGAGCGCGATATCGGCGATCTCCGCCATCTCCGGCGCGAGATTGGCATGGAGGTCGAAGGTTACCGCAAGCGGTGTGTCCTCGCCAATGAGGGGGCGAAGCTCACGTAGAAGGTTCAGCTCGGGCGTCGGATCGCTCTCGGTCAGCAGCGCTCCGTGCAACGAAAGATAGACGGCGTCGTACGGCTCGTGGCCCGCCTCGAGCGCCGCCAGACGAAACGAATCGAACAGCCCATCCTCGACCGGTCCTCCCGGCGGCGCGGCCGCCGCGAGAAGCACCTGCGCGCCCCAATCGGGATTTCGGTCGAGAAACTCGAACAAGGCGCCCATCTCCGTCGCGGTGCCGCGATAGTGCTCGCGCGCTCTTCCGGGCGCGATCCACTCACGCCCTCGGAATTCTTCCGCGCCTGTCCGCACCGGCGAGAAGGAATTGCCCTCGTGCCAGAGCCGGATGACGGCCAGTTCTTTCTTGGGCATCTGACCCTCTCGGAACCCCAGGTGCCCCCAGCATAAACCAGGTCGCAATTGCTTCAGAACCGGCGGCGAGGCACCTTAGAGTTCAAGCGGTCCCGCGCCGGCGCCGCCGGTGCGCCCTCGTTGCGCCGTTCGCCAGGGGATCATGCCTTTCGGCCTCATCAAATACGGCCTCCGGTTGCGACGGACGCCGCATCGCGTCCTCCCGCCGCAACCCGAGCTGAAGCCGAGCTACGACGTCGTGATCATCGGCGGCGGAGGCCATGGCCTGGCGGCGGCCTATTACCTGGCGAAGGATTACGGCATCACCAATGTCGCCGTGCTGGAGAAAGGCTATCTCGCCGGCGGCAACACCGCCCGCAACACCACCATCATCCGCTCCAACTATCTCACGCCCGAGGGCGTGCGCTTCTACGATGAATCCGTGCGGCTCTTCCGGTCGCTCTCCAACGAATTCGATTTCAACATCCTCTATTCCGAGCGCGGGCATCTGACGCTGGCGCATACGGATGCCGCGCTGCGCACCATGCGCTGGCGCGCGGAGGTCAACAAGCATCTGGGCGTCGAATCCGAGCTGATCTTTCCCGACGAAATCCGCAAGCTCGTCCCCTGCCTCAACCTGTCGGAGGATGTGCGCTACCCGATCCTGGGCGCGCTCTATCACGAGCCGGGCTCGATCGCGCGTCACGACGCGGTCGCCTGGGGCTACGCCATCGGCGCGGCGGCGCGCGGGGTCGAGCTGCACCAGAAGACCGAGGTCGTCGCCATCAATAGGGCCAATGGCAGGGTCACCGAGATCGTGACCGATCGCGGCACGGTCCGCTGCGACGTGGCCATGCAGGCCGTCGCGGGATCGAGTTCGGTCATCGCCAAGATGGCGGGCTTCAAGCTGCCGATCCGCACGATCCCCTTGCAGGCCTGCGTCAGCCAACCGCTGAAGCCCTTCCTCGACGCGATCATCGTCTCGGGCAGCCTGCACGTCTACATATCGCAGAGCGCGCGCGGCGAGCTGGTGATGGGCGGATCGACCGATCCCTACGGCCTCTACTCAACCCGCTCGACCCTCGACTTCAAGGAAGGGCTGATGGCGCACATGCTGGAGCTGTTCCCGTTCCTCGGCGAGGTGAAGCTGCTGCGGCAATGGGCGGGCATGGCCGACATGACCCCCGATTTCAGCCCGATCATGGGCGAGACGCCGCTGGCGAATTTCTACATCGACTCCGGCTGGGGCACCTGGGGTTTCAAGGCGACGCCCGTCTGCGGCAAGCGCATGGCCGAGACGCTCGCCACCCGCAAGGTCCCGGACATCCTCCAGCCCTTCCGCCTTTCCCGCTTCGCCGACTTCGCCCTGGTCGGGGAAAAAGGCGCGGCCTCGGTCGGGCATTGAGGGCGCGCAACCGATGAAGATCATCAACTGCCCGCTCAACGGACCGCGCAACGCCTCGGAGTTCCTCTGGGGCGGCGAGGTGAAGGACATGCCCGATCCGTCCTCTGCCGATGCCGCCGCCTGGGCCGACTATGTCTTCCTGCAGGAGAACGAGGCGGGCGTGGTGCGCGAATGGTGGTGCCACGTCCCGACCGCCTTCTGGTTCATCGCCGAGCGCGACACCCGCACGGATGAAATCCTGCGCACCTATCCGGCGCGCGACCTCTACCGCGAGCGGCGCGATTTCCCGGGGGGCGGCGGATGACGCAGAGCCTGCGCCTGCCCGCGCCCGCAGGCCTTTTGATCGACCGCGCCAAGCCGGTCCGCTTCCGCTTCGACGGCCGAGAGGCGGAAGGCTTCGCCGGCGACACCATCGCCAGCGCGCTCGCCGCGAACGGCGTCAAGGTGCTGTCGCGCTCCTTCAAGTATCACCGGCCGCGTGGCGTCCTCACCATGGCCGGGCAGGACGCCAACACCCTCGTGCAGCTCCCCGACGAGCCGAACGTTTCGGCCGA
>DATIDB010000089.1:0-2700 GCA_035456545.1 Alphaproteobacteria bacterium
GCCAATGTCGAGGACACCTTCTACATCATCGGCACCGTCGCCGGCCCGCATCCCTACCCGGCCATGGTGCGCGATTTCCAATCCGTGATCGGGAACGAAGTGCGCGAACAGCTCCACGCCGCCGAGGGGCGACTGCCCGACGCCTTGGTCGCCTGCATCGGCGGCGGCTCGAACGCCATGGGGCTGTTCCATCCCTTCCTCGACGAGCCCAGTGTGAAGATGTTCGGCGTCGAGGCCGCGGGGCACGGGCTCGACAGCGGGCAGCACGCCGCCTCGCTCGCGGGCGGGCGGCCGGGCGTGCTGCACGGCAACCGCACCTACCTCCTCCAGACCGAGGACGGGCAGATCCTGGAGGCGCATTCCATCTCGGCCGGCCTGGACTATCCCGGCATCGGGCCGGAGCATGCCTGGCTCCATGACACCGGGCGCGTCACCTATGTCTCGGCGACGGACCAGGAGGCGCTCGACGCCTTTCAGCTCTGCGCGCGCACCGAAGGGATCATCCCTGCGCTGGAGCCGGCGCACGCGCTGGCCCATGTGAGGAAGCTCGCGCCCGAGATGGGCAAGGGCGAGATCATCGTCATGAATCTCTGCGGGCGCGGCGACAAGGATATCTTCACCGTCGCGGCGGCGCTCGGGGTTTCGCTGTGAGCCTCGGCGCCGCGGCTTCCCCCGCCGCCGCGGCCGCGGGCACGCGGATCGCCCGCCGCTTCGCCGCTCTGGCGAAGGAAAAACGCGCCGGCCTCATCGCCTTCATCACCGCCGGCGATCCCGACCTTCCCACCTCTCGCGCGATCCTCGAAGGCCTGGCCGAAGCGGGCGCGGACCTCATCGAGCTCGGCATGCCCTTCACCGATCCGATGGCGGACGGGCCGGCGATCCAGGCCTCGAGCCTGCGCGCGCTGAAATCGGGCATGACGCTGGCGAAGGTGCTGGAGCTGGTCGCCGCCTTCAGGCGCCGCGACGGCGAGACGCCGATCGTGCTGATGGGATACTACAACCCGATCTATTCCTACGGCGTCGACCGGTTCCTTGCCGACGCCAGGCGCGCAGGCGTCGATGGGCTCATCATCGTCGACCTGCCTCCGGAGGAGGACGAGGAGCTGTGCATCCCGGCGACGCGCGCCGGGCTCGATTTCATCCGGCTGGCGACGCCGACGACGGATGCGGCGCGGCTGCCGAAGGTGCTCGCCCATGCCAGCGGCTTTCTCTATTACGTCTCCATCACCGGCATCACGGGAACGCGCTCGGCCTCCACGGAGGCGGTCGCGGCGGCGGTGAAGCGGCTGAAATCCGCGACCGAGCTGCCCGTCGCGGTCGGGTTCGGCATCCGCGAGCCGGAGCAGGCCGCCGCCATCGCGCGCTTCGCCGACGCGGCGGTGGTGGGCTCGGCGCTGGTCGACCGCGTGGCGCGGAAGCTCGATCCGCAGGGCAAGCCCGCGCCGGATGCCGCGAGCCATGTGCTCGAGCTGGTGCGCGCGCTGAGCCGC
This sequence comes from Alphaproteobacteria bacterium, assembly GCA_035456545.1. Lineage (GTDB taxonomy): Bacteria > Pseudomonadota > Alphaproteobacteria > JAREAF01 > JAREAF01 > JAREAF01. Next base: position 1,491 of record DATIDB010000089.1, read on the forward strand.
GGCGTCCGCGCCGCCCGTCAAGGCTGAACGAGAGAGGGCGCGCCCGATGAGCTGGCTCACCAATTTCGTCCGGCCGAAGATCCAGGCCTGGGTGCGCAAGTCGGAGGTCCCCGACAACTTGTGGGACAAGTGCCCGAACTGCGGCCAGATGATCTTCCACCGCGAGCTGGAGGCGAACTTGCGCGTGTGCCCGCATTGCGGCCACCACATGCGCCTGCCGGTGACGAAGCGCCTGGAGCTGCTCTTCGACGACGGCTCCTACGAGCGCATCGAGCTGCCGAGGCCGGACCTCGATCCGCTCAAATTCCGTGACCGCAAGCGCTACACCGACCGGCTGAAGGAGAGCCAGGCCTCGACCGGCGAAGCCGATGCGATCATGGTCGCCAAGGGCCGGATCGGCGCCTATCCGGCGGTGATCGCCGCCTTTAATTTCGAGTTCATGGGCGGATCGATGGGCGTGGCGGTCGGCGACGGACTGGTCGCCGCGGCGCGGCTCGCGATTGCGGAGAGCGCGCCGCTGATCGTCATCCCCGCCTCGGGCGGAGCGCGCATGCAGGAGGGTATCCTCTCGCTGATGCAGATGCCGCGCTCGATCATCGCGGTGGACGAGGTGCGCGAGGCGGGATTGCCCTATATCGTTCTGTTGACCGATCCCACCACCGGGGGCGTCTCCGCTTCCTTCGCCATGTTGGGAGACCTCGCCATCGCCGAGCCGGGGGCGGTCATCGGCTTCGCCGGCGCCCGCGTCATCGAGGAGACCATCCGCGAGAAGCTGCCGGCCGGATTTCAAAGGGCGGAGTATCTGCTGGAGCACGGCATGATCGACATGGTGGTGCCGCGCAGCGAGCTCAAGCAGACTCTGGTCCGGCTGATCGGCCTGATCCGTCAACCGGCTGCTTCCGCCGAGATCGTGCCGCTGCCTAGGATTTCACCCGCCCTCGTCCATGGCCAACGCGAGTCCCAGGGCGAAGCCGGTCGCTAGCGATGCCGTACTGGAGCGGCTGACCCGGCTTCATCCGAAGATCATCGATCTGTCCTTGACCCGGGTCGAGCGGCTCATGGCGGCGCTCGGCCATCCCGAGGAACGCCTGCCCCCGGTCCTGCATGTCGCCGGGACGAACGGCAAGGGCTCGGCGCTCGCCTATCTGCGCGCCATGTTCGAAGCCGCCGGCCGGCCGGTCCATGTCTACACCTCTCCACATCTCGTGCG
>DATIDB010000090.1:0-7052 GCA_035456545.1 Alphaproteobacteria bacterium
ATATCCACGGTGCCGATCATGCCGTGGCTTCAGGAGTCAGGAACCAGGAATCAGGAATGAAAATCGGGAGCCGGAGCAATGCCCGGCCCCCGATTTCGAACAAGATCGCCAGGAGCCCGAAGACACCTGGCTCCTGAGGGCTGCCTCAGGTCTTGCTGCGGTCGCGACCGGTTGATCCGGTGGACTCGGTTGATCCGCCCGTGCTTGCCGAGCCGCCACCGGTCGAGCGGGAGGCGCTGCTCTGGCCATAGCCGCTCTGCCCAGCGCCGGTCTGGCCGTAGTCGCTCTGGCCGTAGCCGCTTTGCCCATAGCCCTGGCCATAGCCTCGGTCGTAGCTCTGGCCATATCCGCCATAGCCGCTTTGACCGGAACCGGTCTGGCCGCCATAGCCGCTGCCGCCATAGCCGCCCTGGCGGTAGCCTCCACCATGGCCGCCCTGGCCGCCATGACCGCGGCCGCCATAGCCGCCGCTGCCGCCGCGCGGCCACACGGTGCTGGTGAGGAGCGCGCCGATGACGACCCCCACGCCGACCGCCACCATGGTGCTCATCATCGGCCGCTCGGCGACCGTGTGCTGCACCATCTCCATCGACCGCCGGCCCGTGTCGCCGAGCGTGTGCATCATCCCGCCTTCCGCGCCGTAGCCCATCTCCTGCTGCATGCGCCGGACGCGGTCGCGCGAATCGCGAACGCTGTTGTGATGGCGCTGAATGACCTGGCGCACATCGGCGGGAAGGTCCGCGCGGAGCGCCTTGTCGAACACGGATTCGGCGTAGGATTCCCCGCGCACGACCTCGGCGATTACGGCCTGGCGGTTGTGCCCGGTGATGGCCGCCTTCAGATCGACGAAGGTGCGGTGCAGGGTGCCGCTGGCGCTGCCGCCCTTCGGGGCGGCCTCGCCGCCGAAGCGCTGGAGCAGGCGATCGACCTCGTCGCCCTGCTCGCCGCGTATGCGGGCCAGCTCGAGGAACATCGAGCGAAGCTGCCAATCGTCGATATCGTTCGCCGAGTGACGATAGCCCTCCTCGCTGTCCCGAATGATCTTGCCGACCTCCTTCAAGGTCTCGACTAGGCCGGAATTGTCAGATGACGTCTCTGGCATTTAAGACTCCATGGAGTTTGCGGATGAAGGCCTGCGATCGGGCCCCGAAACACTCGCCAACCAAACAGCGGACAATTTGCCGCGTTCCCGAGGCGAGGATTGGCCCCCGCGGAAAGCAGACAGGCGGAAGGTCCGGCTCTAGAAGATCAGGTCGAAGACCCCGATGACGACCAGAAGCCCGATAAGGAAGATGATGCCGATGATCCAGCCCAAGACGCGCAGCATGGGTGTCCTCCCGTTGCGACCGCGGGGATAACGAACACGCCGCGGGTCGGGTTCACGGGAGAGGGGAATAAGGCGCCGGCCCCGAGAACGCCACCGTCGAAGGCGGGAATCGCCCCGCCTGCGCGGATGTTCGGGCGACGGGGAACGCGGCTTGGCCGGGAGGGAGCGAGCCGTAGCCCTCGACGGCAGCTGCGGCCCGGCTAGCGCCCGCAGCAGCCCTGTCCTATCCCTGGCCGGGGCCCGGCCCGGCAGCAGCCGCCTTGGTCGAGGAGCCGAGGCGAGGCGTCCTCATCGGAAGCGGCGGCAGGTGACCTGCAAGACCCCGCAGAAATTCGCCGAGCCTCCTTGTTTTCTGCCGCTTTCCGTCGAAGGGGGAAATCCCGGCTGCTAGGATCGCCGCTCTCGCGTCGAAAGGCGGAAGGGGTCACGTATGGACCGAATTGAAATCCTCGGCCTCTGCGGCAGCTTGCGGACGGGCTCGTTCAACCTTATGGCGCTGCGCGCGGCGTGCGAGCTCGTCCCGGACGGCATGGCGATCCGCCCGTTCGAACGGCTCGGCGAGATCCCCCTCTATGACGAGGATGTGAAGGAGCGCGGCTTCCCCGACGCCGCCGAAGATTTTCGCGGCGCCGTCGCCGCCGCCGACGGGCTGCTCTTCGTCACGCCCGAATACAACTATTCCATTTCCGGTGCTCTGAAGAACGCCATCGATTGGGCGTCCCGCCCGCCGCAGCCTCCCCTGGTCGGCAAGCCGGCGGCGATCATGGGCGCATCCTCCGGCCTCATGGGGACGGTCCGCGCTCAACTGCATCTGCGCCACATCCTCGGCGGGCTGAACATGCCGGTCCTTCCCCGGCCCGAGGTGCTGATCCGGGAGGCCGCCGGCAAGTTCGATGGCGAGGGCCGGTTGACCGACGAGACCACGCGCCAGCACATCCGCACGTTGCTCGAGCGCTTCAAGGACTGGACGCTGCTGATCCAGCGGGGCGCGCAGTCGCGTTGACAGGGCCTGGGCGAGGGTGCAAGCCTCCCCGCCAATTCCGCCAATCCGCTCAAGGCGCGCGCGTCCGATGGCCTATCGCCTCAACCCGCTGCTCGAAAAGGTCGCCGCCGCGCCCATCGCCGAGGCGCAGTCCTGGGTGCGCGGGCGGCGCTTCCCGCCGGAGAAGCCGCTCCTGGATTGCGCGCAGGCCGTGCCGAGCTACCCGCCTGCGGAAGCGCTGACGGGCCATCTGGCCGAGGCGGCGCGTCGGCCCGAAACCGCCTTCTACACGGACATTCTCGGCCGTTCCGACCTGCGCGAGGCGCTGGCCGAACATCTGTCCGCCGAGTACGGCGCGCCGGTCGCGGCTTCGGCCATCGGCATCACCGCCGGCTGCAACCAGGCCTTCTGCCTGGCCGCGACGGCGCTCGCGGGCCCCGGCGATGAAGTGATCCTGCCGCTGCCCTGGTACTTCAATTACCAGAGGTGGCTGGAGATGCTCGGTATCGGGCTCGTGCCGCTGCCGGTCGGCGAGGACGACGCGCTGCCCGATCCCGAGGCGGCCGAGCGGCTCATCGGCCCGCGCAGCCGGGCCATCGCGCTGATCAGCCCGAACAACCCGACCGGCGCGACCTATCCGCCGGCTCTGATCGAGGCCTTCTACCGGCTGGCGCAGCGGCGTGGCCTCGCGCTGATCGTCGACGAGACCTACAAGGACTTCCGAGCCGAGGCCGCCGCGGCGCATCGGCTGTTCCGGGATCCGGATTGGCCGCGGACCTTGATCCAGCTCTACAGCTTCTCCAAAGCCTACAGCCTGACCGGCTATCGCGTCGGCGCGATGGCGGCGGGACCTGAGCTGCTGGGCGCGGTGGCCAAGGCGATGGATTGCGTCGCGATCTGCGCGCCGAATATCGGCCAGGAGGCCGCGCTGTTCGGGCTGCGGCGGCTGGCGGACTGGCGCGAGGAGAAGCGCCGCATGATGTTGGAGCGCCTCGCCGCGCTCCGCGCCGCCTTCGCCGCCAACACCCTGGAATACCGGCTGATCAGCGCGGGCGCCTTCTTCGCCTGGGTGCGCCACCCCTTCGACGGCGAGGCCGCGCCCGCCGTCGCCCGGCGCCTGGCCGATCGCCACAACCTGCTCTGCCTGCCCGGGACCATCTTCGGGCCGGGCCAGGAGGGGGCGTTGCGCCTGGCCTTCGCCAATCTTCCGGCCGAGGCCATGCCCGAAGTGGCGCGGCGCCTCATCGCCAGCCAGGAGGACGCCCTCTAGCGCGATGGCGATGCCGCTTATGTCGCGAATATGGATTGTCCTGGCCGGGGTTGCGGGCGCGAGCGGCGTGGCCCTCGCCGCCGGCGCGGCCCATGGCGCATTCCCGGCTCCCGATCTCGCCGCCCGCGCGGCCGAGTTCCTGCTTCTGCATGCGCCCGCGCTCATCGCCGCCGCCTGGCTTGCCGACCGCAGGGGCGGGTCCCTGCCCCAGATCGCCGGCGCGGCGTTCCTTCTCGGGCTCCTGCTCTTCAGCGGAACGCTCGCGCTTCATGGGGCGGGGGCGGTCGGCTCAGGCGCCGCAGCGCCCGCCGGCGGCATCGCCCTGATCGTCGGCTGGATCGCGCTTGCTGCGTCGGCATTGCCACGGCGGCCCAAATGATCGAGCGCCGCGTCCATGTGCCGGAGATCGTCGCCACGCTCAGCTTCGTGCTGCTGGTTGCCGCGGCGCTGACCGGCTTCTCGCGCTGGTTCGCCGCCATCCTCCTTGCCGGCATTCTTCTGCCGGTCGCCTTCTTCCGGCGTCTTTTCCCGAAAGCAGGGCTGTTCGCGCTGGCGCTTGCCAACCTGCTTGCCGTCTATGCCTGCCTTTACGTCTTCTTTGTGGAGGCCAATTTCGCGCCGGTCGGCCCCTGGGCCGAAGCGGCGGCTTTCCTGTTGCCGATTCTCGCCTTCGTCCTCAGTTGCGCCGGGCGAAGCCATCGCATCCGGCGCCTCGCCGAGCGGCGGATGCATCCCGATCGGGATGCGATCGGGGTCGCCTGGCTGCTGCCGATCCTGGCCATCGGCCTCGTCACCTTCGCCCTGCCGGACGTGATCGGGCCCGAGTGGCTGGGCCTCGCCTTGCTGCTGTCGATGGCGGGGATCGCCGGGGTCGTCGCGTGGAATGTCGAGGAGATCGCGCTCTTTCTTTTGGAGACAGGGGCGCTGTTCGAAATTTTCTTCAAGAACCTCGCGCGGATGGCGGTTCCCGTATTCGCCTTCTTCAGCGTCTATTCCCTGATGATCATCGTCTTCGCGGCGATCTACAGCCTCATCGACCGGATTCAGCCCGGGCACCAGTTCTCGGTCTCCGGCGTGATGCGCGGGCTCAGCTTCGCGGAGAGCCTCTATTATTCCGTCACCACCGTCGCGACGGTCGGCTATGGCGATATCCTGCCGGTCGCCAATTCGGTGCGCATGCTCTCGGCGATCGAGGTCGTGACGGGCATTCTGCTCCTCCTCTTCGGCTTCGCCGAGTTGATCCGCGCCCAACACGGGCGCGGCGGGTGATGCGGATGGCGCGATCCGCCGCTCATCGCCTATGATCGCCATATGAGCCGCGCCGCCGCGCCGCTGATTGCCGTGTCCGCCTGCCTCAAATCGGTGGCCGGCCATCCGACCCACACGGTCGGAGAGAAATACCTGACGGCCGTCTCGGTCGGAGCAGGCGGAACGCCAATGATCGTGCCCGCCCTGGGCGACGAGCTGGACATCGGCGCGATCCTCGAGCGGATCGACGGGGTCGTCTTGACGGGGAGCCTGTCCAACGTCCATCCCAGCCGCTACGGGGCCGAGCCGCATGCCGCCGCGGAGCCCTACGACGAGGCGCGCGACGCGACCACCTTTCCCTTGATCGAGGGGGCGCTGGAGATGGGCCTGCCGCTGCTGGCGATCTGCCGCGGCTTCCAGGAGCTGAACGTCGCGCTCGGCGGCACCCTCCATGCCGAGGTTCACGCCGTGCCGGGTCGCGATGACCACCGCGCGCCTCAGGTCGAGGATCCCGACGAGCGCTACGGCCCCCGCCATCCTGTGCGCTTCGTGCCCGGCGGGGCCTTCGAGGCGATCGCCGGCGCCGGCGAGGTTTGGGTCAATTCCCTGCATCGTCAAGGGATCGACCGGCTCGCGCAGCGCCTCGCGGCCGAGGGCCACGCTCCGGACGGAACCGTGGAGGCGGTGCGGGTCAAGGATGCGCCGGCTTTTGCCCTCGGCGTCCAGTGGCACCCCGAATACAAAGCCGCCGCCAACCCGTTCTCGATGAAGCTCTACCGGGCCTTCGGGGACGCGGCGCGCGCCTATGCGCGGACGCGCTGAGGAGGGCGGCGAGGCGGGGCGTTCAACTCGGGCCGGAAATGCTCTAGGCTTTCCGCTTCAAGAAGGAGGAATGCCGATGGTCGCGCGTACGGTCTCCCGAAGCGCTCCGCGCCGCAGCCAGGAGGAAATGGCCGCGCGCGTCGAGCTCGCAGCCTGCTATCGCCTGATCGCGCAGTTCAAGATGACCGATCTGGTCTACACGCATATCTCCGCGCGCATCCCCGGGACCGAGCATTTCCTGCTGAACCCGTTCGGACTTCTGTTCGAGGAGGTGACCGCCTCCAATCTCGTGCGCGTCGATCTCGATGGCGAGATCGTGGAGGACACTCCCTACCATGTGAATCCCGCCGGCTTCACCATCCACAGCGCCATCCACGCCGCGCGGCCGGACGTGAATTGCGTCCTTCACACGCATACGCGCGCGGGCATCGCAGTGTCCTGCATGCGCGAGGGCTTGCTGCCGCTCTCTCAGATCGCAATGCAGTTCCACAATCGGGTCGCTTACCACGACTATGAAGGCATCGCCCTCGATCTGGACGAGCGCGAGCGGCTGTCGCGCGATCTTGGCCATCGCAAGGCGATGATCCTGCGCAATCATGGGCTGCTCACGGCCGGCGAAAGCGTGGCCGAGGCCTTCAGCGTCATGTTCTATCTGGAGCGCGCCTGCGAGATTCAGATCGCCGCCCTGTCGACCGGGCGCGAGCTGATCCTTCCCGCGCCGGAGGTTTGCGAGAAGGTCGCCCGTCAGTGCGAGGGCGACGAGGAACCCGCCGGGACGCGCGAATGGCGGGCGCTCCTGCGCCAGCTCGACCGCATCGACCCGAGCTATCGCGACTAGCACCGCGCTCGCACGTCATTCCACTCGCATGTTTCCGATCTCAGACGACAATCCGGTCCGCCGGCCGCCCGTGGTGACCTGGGCGTTGATCGCGGCCTGCGTCGCGGCCTTTCTGTGGCAGTTCTCGCTGGGCTCTGACGGAGAGTGGGCGATCTTCGCCCTTGGGGTCATTCCGGCGTCGCTCTTCGGCTACGGCCAGCTTCCGCCGGAGTTGGCCGTGGTGCCGCCCTGGGCGACCGTCTTCACCTCGATGTTTCTGCACGGCAACTGGCTGCATCTCGGCGGCAACATGCTTTACCTCTTGATCTTCGGCAACAATGTCGAGGATTCGATGACGCGGCCGCGCTACGTCATCTTCTATCTGCTGAGCGGCGTCGCCGCCGCCCTGGCGCAGAGCCTCGCCTCTCCGCAGTCGGAGGTGCCGATGATCGGTGCCTCCGGCGCGATCGCCGGCGTCCTCGGCTCCTATCTCATCATGCACCCGCGCGCCAATGTGCGGGTGGCGATCGTCTTCTTCGTCTTCGTGCGCATCATCAACATGCCGGCGATGCTGGTGCTGGGCGCG
>DATIDB010000091.1:0-3833 GCA_035456545.1 Alphaproteobacteria bacterium
GCGACCTTCGCCACGCCCTCGCCGCTGCGCGCGAAGCGCGTGCGCCGCCGCGCGAAGAACAGGCCATCGGTGCGCGTGTGGATCGGCCGGCGCGCCTGCCCCGGATCGTCGGCCATGGGATCGACCAGCTCGGCGATGACGTCGCCCGCCTTCACCCGCTCACCGAGCCGGCGCTTGTAGGCGATGAGCCCCGCGCCCGGCGACTTCACCATGTCGACGGCGGAAAAGGGCGTCGCCTCGCATTGCGGCTCGGGCGGCGGCGGCGGATCGCCGGCGACCAGGCCGCGGCGCTGCAGGAATCGGAAGAGCGCGGCGGCGTCATGGGCGGCGAGATGGTCCTCGACGTCGGATTGGCCACGAAATTCGATCGTGGCGGAAAAGCAGGCCATCGGCACCGGCTTGCCCGGAAAGCGCGTCCGCAGCGCGGCCCAGGGGGCGCTCCAGGCCTCGTCGAACGGATCGCCGCCGGAAGGCTCGCTCAGCATGGTGGCGCGGCTGCCGATCTCGGCGGAGAGGTCGGCCCCCGCCGGCCAGAGCTGCGGGATCATGTAGAGATGCACCAGCGCATCGGAATCGCAATGCAGGTCGAGCACGAGATCGGCATCGCAGGCGAGGCTCCCCAGCGACAGTCTGAGCCCCGCGAGCTCGGTGGCCGCCGATTGCTCGGAGAGGATCTCGGCGATGCCGGCGCGGATGCGCCGGACGTTCTCGTCGGCATCGAGGCCGAGCTTCGGGCCGACCCGCTCGGCCAGCGCCTCGATGAAATCCGGCCAGTTGCGGTTGAAGTTGCCGCCGCCGTCCAGCTCGTAGCGGCCGAGCAGGGCGCCGTTGATCCGCTGCGCGAGACCGATCGGGTTGGCGACGGGCACGAGGACGATCTCGCCCGATATGCGCCCATCCGCCGCCGCCTCGTCCAGGAGCCGGGAAAGGTGGTGGGCGACCAGCATCGCGGGCAGCTCGTCGGCATGGATCGAGGCCTGCAGATAGGCCTTGGGCCGCGCCTCCGGTTCGCCGTAGCGGCGCACCGTCAGGTGGCGCTGCGTGCCGGGCGCGGGAGAGGCGAGGGGAATCCGGGTGACGCGGGATGTCATATCGCAACGGAACCATGAACGCGGCGGGATCGAGGCCGGCCGGCCCCGCGCGATCATGCCCGAAGCGACCGCGAGAGGGCCAGAGGCGAGAAGGACGGCATCGGACTATGCTGGGCGCCCATGGGGACGGGGAGGCGAGGGATGCGATCGAGCGCCGCGCTGGACAGGTGCCTTGCGGCCGTCGTCCGCCGGTTGCCGCCGGAAGGCTTCGCAGAGGCCGTCCAGGCGCTGCGCGGCGGCGGAGCGCCGCGGACGGCGCCCCCGGGCCGCGCCTCGCTATCCGTGCTCAGCCATTGGCCGCGGGCGCTGGAGGGCGTGGCGTCGATCGACGCGGAGCTGGGCGAGGCCTTGGCGGAAATGTCGTCCGCGCTGGCATGGCGGCAGAACCCGAACTACCTGCGCCGGCCGCCCGGACCCGGCTTCCTCGACGGCTATGGCTATGCGGTGATCGCGGGACCGGGCGGTCTCATTCAAGCGGGGATCGCGCTCGGCATCCTCCTGCTCGCCCCGGGAATCCTCTACCCCGCGCATGCGCATCCGGCCGAGGAGGTCTATCTCGTGCTGGACGCGCAGAGCCGCTGGTGGCGCGAGGGCGAGCCGTGGCGTGAAAGAATCGGCGGCGCGGCCATCCACCATCCGCCACACCTGCCCCATGCGATGCAGGCGGGGCCGTCGATGCCGCTCTGCGCCATCTATCTCTGGCGCGGGGACTTGGCGACCAACGCGGCGCTGACGGGTGCGCCGCACCTCACCGAAACGTGAACGCCGGCGCGCGACCTGCCCCCTAAGCTGCCGGTCCAAACAAGGGGCATGGGGGGCCAGAATGCAGGACGTTCAGAAGCTCAAGAACTGGATCGTGGTCGCCATCGCGATCACCGTGATCCTCGGGGCGGTCCAGGGAGCGGCGCTCGGCGGGCCGATCGGGTTCTTGATCGGCATTGTCATCGCCCTGGTATTCGCGGTGGCCACGTTCGCGAGCACCTTCGTGCTGCTGGACATTCACCGCATGGTGCAACAGACGCTGACGAGAGAGCGCCTCGACCGGCGGCGGTTCGAAGAAGAAAGACTGCCGGCCGGCCCGGATCCGGACCATTCTCCACGAAAGTCGTGACGGAAGAGCGAGCGCCGGCGCCTAGACCCAATATCCCGGCTCGTAAGGATATGTCGGCAGCGGCAGCGGCACCGCCGAGGGCGCGCCGCTCGGCGGGGGCTCCTTGCCGGGCGAGAGAATCTGCGCATCCGGACGCGGTGCGCAGGCGGCGGTCGCCAGCAACAGGACGAGGACGGCGGATCGAAGCACTTGCATCGCGGCGGAACTCCCCTGCCTGAAGCAACGAGGCTTCGGGAGGGCCGTTCCCACCCCTTTGGCAAATCTTGCGTCCGAGCGGATGGCGCAGAGGCTTGACCCGTCGCGCCCCGAGCGTCACGCCGCCAGGCGAATCCGCATGCAGGTGGCCGAGGCGGGGCAGAGCCTCGTGAATTCGGCCGAGGCGAGGAGCTCGGCCGGCGCCCTCTCGCGGGCGACGCGCTCGAAGCCGAGCCGCTCGAAGAAATCCCCCGCCGTCGTGGTGAGCAGATGGACTTCGCGATGGCCGCGCCGCCCGGCCTCGGCCAGCATCGCCGTGACCAGGCGCCGTCCGATCCCCGATCCTTGTCGCTCGCGCGGCACCACCACCGAGCGAAGCAGCGCGGCGGGTCCATGCCGCTCGAGTCCCGCATAGCCGACGACCTTGCCGTCCTCCTCGAAGGCGTAGAGCCGGTTGCTTCCCGCGCAGAGATCCTCGGTGGGCAGGCCCTCCGCCGCCAATGCGCGGCGCATCTCCCCATATTCGGCAGGCCGGATGCGGCGCAGGCCGGTCATTGCGGCCCGCAGCCGCAGCTCGCGCCGCAGGCGCCATCGGATTTCTGCGTCGCCGCAACGATCACGGTTTCGCTCGGGCCGCTTCCGTATTCCGTCGCCTCGCCGGAGGTGAAGAAGGTCTCCCAGGCGATGCCGGCCGGATCGGTGATCCAGGCCTTCTCGGATTTGGCGTAGCAGCAGGTGACGGCGCCTTCCTCCAGGATCGGCGTGTCCGCTCCCCTCAGCCGCGCATAGGCGCCCTCAAGCTCCTCTCGGCTGTCGACCTCGATCCCGAGATGGGCGAGGCCGGGCTCGCGGCCGCGCCGGCTGATGGCGAAATTGACGCGCGGGTCATCGAGGCGCCACTTGGCGTAATCGGGCTTCAGCACCGTCGGCTCGGCGCCGAACAGGGTCGAATAGAAGCGCACCGCCGGCTCAAGCGCGGCGACGGCGACGTGCAGATGCAGGCGTTGCATGGTCGGTCTCCCGGTTGCGAGATGCGGATGGGCGGGAGGCGCAGACGCGGCCTCCGCAGCAGTTCTCGGTGAGGAAGGCGAGAAGCGCGTTCATCGCCGAAAAATCGGCGGCGTAGATCAGCGAGCGCCCCTCGCGCCGGGCGGCGACGAGGCCCGCCTGCTTCAATTGCGCGAGATGAAAGGACAGGGTCGGCCCCGGAAGGCCGAGCTGCTCGCCGATCGCGCCGGCCGGGAGTCCCGACGGCCCGGCTTCGACCAGAAGCCGGAAGACGGCCAACCGATTCTCCTGCGCCAGGGCGCCCAGTTTCGTGACGGCGTTCAACTGATCCATATTTCCAAAATAATGGAAATGATGGACGGCGTCAAGGCTCCGCAATCGGGCTAATCCGAATCGAGCCTGAGCAGATCCGGGTTCGCCGCCACATA
>DATIDB010000092.1:0-3055 GCA_035456545.1 Alphaproteobacteria bacterium
GACCCTCCGTCGCCTCCGGCTACGCGTCCGCGCCGATCCGCCGAAAATCGAGGCAATGCTCCATCAGCCCGACGCCGAGCCCGGCGCCCGATCAAAGGCCCGTGACGCGGCGAGAGGACAAGATCATGCAAGCGGATACTGAGAGGAGGTCGGGATCGGAACCCAGCTCCGTTCCATGCTGAGCGGCAGCCGGACCGGTCTCGAATTGAGGATCATGGTTGGCGGACCCATGGTCGCCGCAGCCGTGGACAAGATCGGCCCTCGGCCGAGAAGCCTGTCGGCGATCTCCACCATCAATCGGTTCGGGACGAACCAGGGGCCCTCCTGCCTCAGCCGCGCCGCGATGGCGCGCTCATGGCCGGGATTGCGCGCGGCGAGGATGATCAGGGCGGCTGCGGAAGATCGGGAGATGCCGGCCTGGCAATGGACGAGAATGCGATCGCGCTCAGATAGCGCGCCGGCCAGCTCGATGATGCTGCCGACATGATGCTCGGAGGGCTCGACATAATCGGGCATCGCCTCGGTGATGTCGTCGAAGTTCAGGTGGTGATGATCGTCCGGAGCGATCCCGTCCGGCGTCGGGTTGCGGAATCCCGGCTCGGCGATGCTCAGGATTCGCTGCGGCCGCAGCTCGATCGCCAAGCTGGCCAGGTCGCAGGCGCGACAGATCCAAAGGTCGCCGGACATGGAGCTCGACGCCCTCCTCTGCTTGCCCTCGGACGCGGCGGGACGACGCGCTCAGCTCTTTTTCGAGGTCTTGACGTACACCGCCGAGAAGGACTGTCTCACATTCCGACCGCCGCATTTCGGGCAGGCCGGCCGCGCCGAGTCATGCTCGGCCATGCTGGCGTTCTGGACGAAGGTCTTGCCACAGTCGGCGCAGCGGTATTCGTAGGTCGGCATGCTCACCTCCTCGGCTGCTCGGCTCCCGTGACATGGCCGAGTATGGAGGGAAGGCACGAGCGAAAACAATCGGAGGAGCGGGCGACCGCCGAATGCGCCAAGCGGCGCCGCCGTCACTCCAGGACCGCCGCCACGGCGCCGCGCAGCAGGGCCTTCCGTCCCTCCCACTCCTCAGCGGCCCCGAGGGTCTCCAGGAACTTCACCTCGCCGGCGGTCAGCACGGCGACCGGAATGCCGGCGCGATAGAGCGCCCGATTGCCGGCGAGCGCCGGAAGCCTCGGGCCGGGCGTCAGGATGCCGACGAGGTTGAGCGGGTCAGCTCCCGATACTGAAATCCAGTCCTCCGCGGCCGGGCTGCGCCGGGTCTCGCGCAGCTTCCCGACCGCGTCGGGAAGGGCGAACTGTTCGCCCGAGAAGCCCGCAACGAACCGGCCGCCGCGGATTTCTCCGCGCGCCTCGAGCCGCCGGTAGACGCGCAGCAGCTCGCGCCAGGGAGGCAGCCAGTCGGCCTCGCGCTCCAAAAGGCGCCAGAACACCACGCCATAGCGCTGCAGCAGCTTGCGCGCGGCGTGCTCGATCGCCTCGGGCTTGGGCGGAGCGGCCTCCGCGCCCGGCCGCACGCGCCGGGCCAGGGCCCAGCGCCCGGCATCCTCCATCCCGAAGAGCGCCGTGCGACGCCGGCGACGGGCGCCGGCAAGCGGCTTGCGCCGGTCCGAGGGCACCAGCAGCGCCCGCAAGCCCCCGAAGCTGTCCGACGTTACCAGCCCGAGCGCGACCAATTCGGCCAAGGCGTCCTCGAGCTGTGTGCGCAGCAGCCCCGTGCCCTCGACCAGCTCGTCGAAGAAGGATGCCCCGTGCTGGGCTATGAAGTCGGCGACCGCCTGGGCGCGCGGACCGGGTTGCGCAGGCTCGCCGGCGGAGGACAGCGACGCCCAGAGCGGGGCGTGCCGGCGGGACAGGAGCGCGATGGGCGTGGTCCGCACCGGCGCCGGGCCGCGCTCCCCGCCCGGACGCGCGATGCGCGGGCGCAGCCGAGCCCAGGCGATGCGGCCCGACAGCGCCTGCGCATCGAGCCAGGCCGGCTCGTATTCGGCGATGCGAGCCGGCAGGATTTCGCTTTCCCAGGCCGCGGCCGGCGCCTCGAATCCTTCGAGCTGCCCGACCACCACCTCCACCGCGTCGGGCCCTTCCATGCGCGCGCTCGGGGCGACCCTCTGCCAGTCGAAGAGGAAGCGCAGAAATTCCCGGGGCGCGACGGGTTCGATCTCCGCGCGCAGGCGCTTGACCGTGTAAACATGGATGCGCGCGAGCAAGCGGCGCTCGCACCACTGCTCGGCAGCGACATCCGGGACGAAGCGGCCGCGCATCGCAAAGCCTTCTGCCTGGAGCGCGGCGAGCGATGCGGCCAACTCCCCATCGCTCAAGCCGAGCGGCGCGTTCAAATCCGCCTCCGCGACCGGCCCCAGACCTTCGAGCCGCCCGCGCAGGATTTCGATCAGGGCCTCCTCGCGCGACCAGTCCCGCCCGGCGAGGGAAGCCGGCGCGACGATCGCCGGAGCGAGGGGCGCGTCCGGCCAGAGCGCCCGGAACTGCGGCAGGCGCTCGGCGGTGATCCACAAGGCCCCGCCCGGGACATGGAGCCGAGCCACGCGCCTTTGCGCGGCGAGAGCATCGAGCCAGCCGGCCCATTCCGGCTTCGCCTCGGCCTCCTTCGCGGTCACGAAGCCGAGCCAGACCAGGGCGTCGTGCAGCTCGTCGGCGTTGGCGGCGTCGGGCCAGCTTTCCTCGCGCACGCGCGCGACTGCCTCGGCATCGAGGCGGCCGAGATCGGCAGCATCCTCGGGAGCGAGCCAGCGCCGGGCCATCACGGCCTGCGTGCGGCGCTCCTCCAGCGGCGCATCGTCGAGATAGGCGTAAGGCCGGGCCGACAGCACCTCGAGCGCCAGCGGCGACGGCTCGACGAGATCGCGGGCGACGACGGCGATGGCGCCCGCTTCCAGCCGGCGCAGCAACCGCTCCAGGCCGGCGATGTCCATCGCCTCGCCGAGGCAGTCGGCGATCGTCTGACGGACCAGCGGATGGTCGGGGATCTCGCGCGCGCCGGTCAGGTTCTCGGCGCAGGCGACCTGATCGGGAAAGATGGCGCTGAGCA
>DATIDB010000093.1:0-2254 GCA_035456545.1 Alphaproteobacteria bacterium
TTCGTCGCGATCCTACAAACAGCCGCTGGTCGGAAAAGCTGCTTTTCGGCTGAATTCATCCGGAGAAGCGTAGCCCCCGGCTTCTCGAACATGCCTCGGCTCAACCAGACTGCAACGATCAGGCGGCGTTAGAACTGCTCCGAACAGATCGGCCCTGCCGCTTAGGACGGCCACGATCCCTCCGATGGCGATGGCTATCCCATAGGGCACCTTCTCGCCCGAGGTCAGCACGCGCGGCCAGCTCTGCGGAATTGTGGGAGAGGCCCAGGCGACCAGCATCGGCAGGTTCTTGCGCAAGGCCAGGAGAATCAACACCAAGCCGCCTCCGGCCACGCCGACCCATACCACGAAGGGCAGCAGCCCCGTCCATCCGACCCAAAGCGAGGTCGCCGCCAGAAGCTTCACATCGCCGCCTCCGAGGGCGCGCATCTGGAACAGCCCGAACCCCACCACGAAGACGATGAAGCCCGCGGCCAGGTGTCCCAGCCACCACACCTCCGCTCCGGCCAGGCTCGCAACCGCGGCAAAGGGCAGGAAGCCAAGGGCCAGCGCCGCATTCGCCCAGTTCGGGATCCGGAAGGTGGCGATATCGTGGACGGCGAGCGCGGTCAGGCTTGCGATGAACGCCCAGCGGCCGAGCTCCAGGACGATTGCGGAGTCCATCACGACCGCCCTCCTATTGGTACGCCGCCGGGGTCACCGCGCCCGACGATCTCAGGCGCTCGACTTCCTCGAGATTCCTATGCGCCACGGCATGGTAGGTCGGCGAGGCGGAGATCGCGCGCAAGAACAGCGCCTCGGCGATCGCGAGGTCGCCCCGCAGCATGGCCACGTAGCCGACGTCGTTCAGGCGCTGCGCCGCGCCGGCTTCGCTGCCGCCCCTCAGCGCCTCCTCATAGCGGCCCTGCCAGGCCTGCGCCAAGCGGAGATTCGCGGCGGCCTCCTTCAGGTCGGGATCCATGGCCAGCGCCTTGACGAAGGTCCTTTCCGCGACGGCATAGTCCCGACGAATGAGCTGTGACATTCCCATGTTGTTCAGCACGAACGCGGCATCCGGTTTCAGCGCAAGGGCCCGGGCATAGGCTTCGTCGGCCGCGGCCCAATTGCGGTGCGCGTCCTCCAGGCTGCCCAGGGCGTTCCACGCCCGCCATAATCCCGGATCCATGGTTACCGCTTCCTTGAGAAGCGGCATGGCGGCGTCCGGCCGGCCCAGCCGGATTTGGGCGAGCCCCTGGCCCTGCAGAGCCCCCGGCCGCAGGCCCTGATCCAACTCGGCAACCCGGCTGAAATTCTCGAGCGCCTGCCTCGGGTCGCCGGCGGCCAGCTCGACCTCGCCGAGCCCGAGCTGCGCGGCGGCGGTGCCCGGGGCGATCGCCAGGATTTTTCGATATCCCTTGCGCGCGGTGTTGAAGTCCCCCTTGGAGAGCGCCCGGTCGGCGTGGTCGAGCGCCGTCTGAACGGCCTCGGCGCCGACCGGAGGCGCCGCCTCGCTCTGCGGCTTGACGGTGGCGCATCCCGTCAGCAACAGGGCGGCGCAGAACAGCGCCGCGACGGGCTGCCGCAGTGTCGCGCAGTCACGATGGCTCATGGGTGAGCTCCTATTGGCTGGCGGTGATGATACCCGCGGAGAGGTAGTTGTCGAACGGCTTGGAATCGAGGCCCAGGCGCAGCCTCAGATCCGAACGCTGCCGATCGTTCTGCTCGAGCGCGATCGGCATCGGCAGCTCCGAGGCGATCGCCTGCGCCGCCCCCAGGAAACCATGCTTATAGAAAAGAATCGTTTGCGCATGGCCGAAACGGGCATCGTTGGTCAGCCGGCGCACCGGCACCCCCTGCTCCTTGAGATAGGCGCGGAACCGGGCCCCGGACCGTTCGATTCCCGAGCCGTTCGAGACCTCGATCAGTGCATCCGAAAGGCGGGCTCTGTCGGCCTCGATGGCGGGGGCTGTTTCGGGCGCGGCGGGGCGGGCCGCTTCGGGCAGCTCGGTAGAGCTGGCGGCGACGCGAATGATCCCCGCCGTCGCCGGCGGGATCGGAACGGCGACGGGCGACGGCCCGGCCGCGGGCCGCAGCCTTTCGAGCGCCGCCAATGGCTCCGATTGGACCGCGGAAACCGGAACCGCCATGATGGCCGGCATCGGCTCGACCACCGCCGGGATTTCGAAAGAAGCGGTCAGGATCGCGGGCGCGAATGCGGGCTCGGCCAAGGCGGGCGACTGCACGGCTGCGCTCCGCATCTCGGGCGCCGGCGCGG
>DATIDB010000094.1:0-8673 GCA_035456545.1 Alphaproteobacteria bacterium
GCCTCGTCGTCGCGCCAGGGCCTCTCGACCGACACGGAAGCCGCGGCGGGTTGAACCGGCTCCTCGGCGTCGCCGACGCCGTAAGCCTTGTCCGTCGATTCGGCTGTCGATTCCGTCTCATCGCCGCCGCGAGGCTCGTCGGGCGCAAAGGCGGCTCCGGCCGCGGCGTCGCCCTGGCCGGGCTCGCCGCGCCGGCGCCGTCGCCCGCCGCGCTTGCCGCGGCGGCGGCGCTTGCGTCCTTCCTGCGCGCCGGCCGATTCGCCGGCCGGCGCGGGCTCGGCGGCGCCTTCCGCTTCCGCGCCATCCGCCTCGTCCATCGCCTCCTCGGAAGCAGCGGGAGTTTGCGCGCCGGTTCTGGCCTCGGAAGTCTCCTCCCCGCGACGGCGGCGACGCCGGCGCGAGCGCCGGCGGCGGCGCTCCTCGCCCTCATCGGCCTCCTCGTCCCGCGCCTCGGCCGGCTCGGCGGCCGAAGCCTCGGCTTCCGCCGCCTCCTCATCCTCCTCGGTCAGGTCCGGCGCGTCGATATGCCGCGCCTCGGGGCTGACCGGCTGGGGCCGGTCGTCCTCGGGCGAGCGCATGCGCGTGCGCTCCATCCGGAAATCTGGCGGGATAAGGCTGTCATCGGAGGCCAGGAGGATGCGCAACCCATAGCGCTGCTCGATCGCCGTCAGCGCCTCGCGCTTCTGGTTGAGGATGTAGAGCGCGACCGCCGTCGGCGCGGAGACCGTGATCTCCGAGCTGCGCTTGCGGATGCCTTCCTCCTCGAATGCGCGCAAGAGATGCAGCGCCGTGGATTCGGTGGACCGGACATGCCCGCTGCCTCCGCAATGGCGGCAGACCACCGTGCTCGTCTCGATCAGACTCGGCCGAAGCCGCTGGCGCGACATTTCCAGCAGGCCGAAATGACTGATGCGGCCCATCTGGATTCGCGCGCGGTCGTTCTTCAGCGCCTCCTTCAGGCGGCGCTCGACTTGATTGTTGTGGCGCTGGTCCTCCATGTCGATGAAGTCGATGACGATCAGTCCCGCGAGGTCGCGCAAGCGAAGCTGGCGCGCGATCTCGTCGGAGGCTTCCAAGTTGGTCTTGAGAGCCGTTTCCTCGATGTGCCGCTCGCGCGTGGCGCGGCCCGAGTTGACGTCGATCGCGACCAGCGCCTCGGTCTGGTTCAGGACCGTGTAGCCGCCGGACTTGAGCTGCACCACCGGCTGGTGGATCGCGTCGATCTGGGTTTCCACCTGATAGCGGTGGAAAAGCGGAACCGTCAGGTCCTTGTAGAGCTGGACGCGCTTGGCGTGGCTCGGCGTCAGCATCTTCATGAAGGCCTTGGCGGACTTGTAGCCTTCCTCGCCTTCGACCAGGACGTCCTCGATGTCCTTCGAGTAGAGGTCGCGGATCGACCGCTTGATCAGGTTCGCTTCCTCATAGACCAACGCCGGCGCGGTCGAGCGCAGGGTCAGCTCGCGGATTTCGTCCCACAGCCTGAGGAGGTATTCGTAATCGCGCTTGATCTCCGCCTTGCTGCGCTCGCTTCCGGCGGTGCGCACGATCACCGCGATGCCATCTGGGATATCCAGCTCGTCGATGATGGATTTCAGCCGCTTGCGATCGTTGGGATTGGTGATCTTGCGGCTGATGCCGCCGCCGCGTGGGGTGTTCGGCATCAAGACGCAGTAGCGTCCCGCGAGCGAAAGATAGGTGGTGAGGGCGGCGCCCTTGTTGCCCCGCTCCTCCTTGGTCACCTGCACCAGCATGATCTGCCGGCGTTTGACCACTTCCTGGATCTTGTAGCGGCGGATCTGACGGGCGCGCCGGCGCCGGCCCTCCTCCAACTCATCGCCTGCGACGATGTCGGCGACGGCGGCCGGTTCGCCTCCGATCTCGGCGATCTCCGTCACCGCCGGCACCTCGGCGACGACGTTGCGGGCCGGTTCGCCCGACTCCTCCAAAGCCGCGCCGGCTCCGGCTGCCGATCGCTCGTCCATGGGCTCGATCAGCGAGATCGGCTGGCTGGAAACCGACCATCCCGCCTCGCTCACCATCGGCAGAGCCTCGAATGGGGCGGGGCGGGCGCTCTCTTCCTCGGTCGGCTCGGATATGATTTCGATCGGCGAGTGCGAATCCTCGTCGTCCTGCGCGTCACCCGCCGGCGATTGCGCGGCATCGGACGACTCCTGCGCCGGGGCCGGAGCGTCGGCGTTCCCCGCAGCCTCCACCCTCTCCTCCACCCGGGCGGTCTCGGCCGGAGCGCTCCGACCTTCCGAGCGGCCGCGTCCGCGCCGCCCCGAAGGACGCTCGATTTCCGCATCGCCCTCGCCAAAGTCCCGATCGAGCTCGGCCAGCAGCGCCTCGCGATCGGCGACGGGGATGCGGTAGTAGTCGGGATGGATTTCGCTGAAGGCCAGGAAGCCGTGGCGATTGCCGCCGTAGTCGACGAAGGCGGCCTGGAGCGAGGGCTCCACGCGCGTCACCTTCGCCAGATAGATGTTTCCCTTGAGCGGCTTCTTCGCCGCGATCTCGAAGTCAAACTCCTCGAGCCGGTGACCGTCCACCACCGCGACCCGCGTTTCTTCCGGGTGGGTGGCGTCGATCAGCATGCGTTTCGTCATAGTGCAAGATCTCCATATCGCCGCCGGCACGGCGCGCCCGTGGCGCGACCTGCGGCGCGATGTTGACTGTGAGTGGGTCGGTGAGCGTCATGCGCTTCCCGGATTCGGGCGCGGGGCGGGGGAGGGCTTGCAGCGGCGCTGCGATCCCAACTCCCGGCGACGCGCCGGTGTAGCGAAACTCTCCGGGACGGCGCGACCCGGCCGGATAGGCCGGCCGACGGAGCGGCGCCGGAGACTTAAAACTCCTCCAGGCCACGGGCTGGAAACTGCCGAACAGAAGAGCGCTCAGCCCGCCCGGATTCGACGAATCCACGGCTCGGCAGAGCTCGAACCTTGCTGATCGGCATTCCCGGACAGGCGGAAAGCCTTATCCGGCGGTTGCCCGTGGACGGTTCGGAAGCTGCACAATAGCCGCGATCCCGGAAATTCACAATCGTTGAAAAATCGGCACACCCCTCGCCCAAGCGCCCCCAGCGACGGTGTTTTTATTGATTCTCCAGATGGTTAAGCGTATATTTGACACCGGTGTTTCAGGGGGACATTTCGGTCATGCGCCGAGTGGGGCCGCTGCTCGTAGTCGCGGTGGTGGCGCTGATGCTGGGGTTGCCGGCCGCCGGGGCGGCGCGCCCGATGGCGACCGAGGTGCGCATCCTCCCCTCCGACCGGGCGACCGAGATCGCCATCGCCTTCACCGGGGCGCCGCGCTATCGCGTGTTTACCCTCGTCGGCCCGGACCGGGTGGTGGTCGATCTGGACGAGGTCGAGTTCAAGATCGCCGATTCGGCGCGGTCCGGCGCAGGGCCGGTAAAGGCAATGCGGTTCGGGCTCTTTCAGCCGGGGACCTCGCGCGTGGTCCTGGACATGGCCAGCCCGCATCTCATCGAAACCGCGGCCTTGGCGGCGCGCCCGGGAGGGGGCAGCGAGTTGGTGCTCCGTCTCGCGCCGGCCTCCGAAGGGGAGGCTGCGGGCCGCTCCGGCCAGATCGCCGCCTCGACGCTGGTGCAGACCGCCTCTCTCGCTTCCACCCCCCTGCCATCCCTGAAGCCGCAGGCGCCGGGGGCGCCGCCGCCGCGCATCGTCATCGCCGTCGATGCCGGCCATGGCGGCCTCGATCCGGGCGCTCTCGGGGTCAGCGGCACCTACGAGAAGTCCGTGACGCTGTCCTACGCGCGCGAGATCAAGGCGCAGCTTGAGCGCAGCGGCCGCTTCAAGGTGGTGCTGACGCGCGACAGCGACCGGTTCCTCAGGCTGCGCGACCGCATCGCCATCGCCCGGCGCGCCGGGGCGCAGCTCTTCATCTCGCTGCACGCCGATTCGCATCCCAATGACGATTTCCGCGGCGCCTCCGTCTATACGCTCTCCGAAGAAGCGTCCGATTCGGAGGCGGCCGCGCTCGCCGCCAAGGAGAACAAGTCCGATCTCATCGCCGGCATCGACCTCTCCAACGAGAACGAGGTGGTGACCAGCATCCTCATCGACTTGGCGCAGCGCGAGACCAAGAACCTGTCGGCGCAGTTCGCCTCGATGCTGGTCGGCCAGTTGGGCCGGCAGACACGCCTTCTGCGCAATACGCACCGCTTCGCCGGCTTCGCCGTGCTGAAGGCCCCGGACGTCGCCTCCGTCCTGATCGAGCTGGGATATCTGTCGAACCGCACGGACGAGAAGCAATTGCTCTCGGCCTCCTATCGGGCCAAAGTGTCGCAGGCCGTGACCCGCGCCGTTCACGAATATTTCGAATGGCAGGAGAGCCTCAAGCGAAGCTGAGCGCCCGCTGGGGCGTTTCGCAGTCGCGGGCCGTGAATTCGGGAGCGCGTATGCCATGAGGATTCTCGCCGCGCTGTTCGCCGGTCTGGTCGCGCTGGCGCTGGTGGGCGTGCTCGGGGCTTTCCTCCTCTATCGCCATTTCGCCGAAGGGCTTCCCGATTACCGGCAGCTTGCCGATTACGACCCGCCCACGGTGACGCGCGTGCTCGCGGGCGACGGGCGGCTTCTGGCCGAATACGCGACCGAGAAGCGGGTCTTCGTGCCGATCGGGGCCATTCCCCAGCTCGTGAAGGACGCCTTCCTCTCGGCGGAGGACAAGACCTTCTACTCCCATCCCGGGATCGACTTCGTCGGCCTCGGCCATGCGATCTGGACGAACCTGATCCATCTCGGGTCCGACCGCCGCCCGGTCGGCGCCTCGACCATCACGCAGCAGGTGGCGAAGAATTTTCTCTTGACCAACGAGGTGTCGATCGCGCGCAAGGCGAAGGAGGCGATCCTGGCCTTCCGCATCGAGCAGGCCTTCTCCAAGGACCGCATCCTCGAGCTCTACCTGAACGAGATCTATCTCGGCGGCGGGTCCTACGGGGTGGCCGCGGCCTCGCTCGACTATTTCAACAAGACCATGGACGAGCTGACCATCGCCGAGGCGGCGTATCTCGCCGCCCTGCCGAAGGCGCCGAACACCTACAACATGCTGCGCAACCCGGAGGGCGCGCGCGACCGGCGCAACTGGGTCGTCTCCCGCATGGTCGAGGACGGCCGCATCACTGCCGAGCAGGGCGCGGCAGCCAAGGAGGAGCCCCTCACCCCGCGCAGCCGGACCGAGGCGGAGGCCGTCACCGCGGACTACTTCGCCGAGGAGGTCCGTCGCGAGATCGCGCAGCGCTTCGGCGACGGCGCGCTCTATGAGGGCGGGCTCGTCATCCGTACGACCCTCGACCCCCGCCTGCAGGCGATCGCGGAGCGCGCCTTGCGCAACGGGCTGGTCGAATACGACCGGCGGCACGGCTGGCGCGGTCCCCTGGGGCATGTCGAGCCAGCGGAGAACTGGATCGACCAGCTCGAGACAATCCCGACGCCCAAAGGGCTGCACAACTGGAACTTCGCGATGGTGCTGGCGGTCGACGAGAAGGGGGCCGATATCGGCGTCGCCGGCGGGGCGACCGGGCGCGTGCCCTTCGCGGAAATGGAATGGGCCAGGCCCACGCTGCCCGAGCAGAAGACCGGGCCCGCGCCCACGTCCCCATCGGATGTGCTCAAGCCCGGGGACCTGATCGCGGTCGAGGCGATCCCCGCGGCGGAGGATGAGGCCGCCGCGCCCGGCCCTCAGCCATTCATGTTGCGGCAGGTGCCCAATGTGAGCGGCTCCTTCATAGCCATGGATCCGCATACGGGCCGCGTGCTGGCCATGGTCGGCGGCTGGAGCTTCGAGGAAAGCGAGTTCAACCGCGCCACCCAGGCGCTGCGACAACCGGGCTCAGCCTTCAAGCCTTTCGTCTATTTCACCGCACTCGACAACGGCTTCACGCCGTCTTCGGTGGTGTTGGACGCGCCCTTCGTCATCGAGCAGGGTCCGGGCCTGCCGAAATGGAAGCCGAGCAACTACACCGAGGATTTCCTCGGGCCCGCCACGCTGCGCCAGGGGCTGGAGAAATCGCGCAATCTGATGACCGTGCGCCTCGCCCAGGCGATCGGCATGGACAAGATCGCGGCCAATGCCGAAGCCTTCGGCATCTTCGACGATATGCTGGAGGTGCTCGCGATGTCGCTCGGCGCGGGCGAGACGACGCTGCTCAGGCTCACCGCCGCCTACGGAATGCTGGTGAACGGGGGCAAGAAGATCGAGCCGACGCTGATCGACCGCGCCCAGGACAAGCGCGGCACCACCATCTACCGGCACGACGCGCGGGTCTGCGAGCCGTGCCGGCAGCCCTTCTCGGCCGCGACGCCTCCGGAGCTGCCCGATATCCGGGCGGCGGTCGCCGATCCGCGCACGGCCTATCAGATCGTCCATATCCTCGAAGGCGTGGTCGAGCGCGGCACCGGGACAAAGGTCAAGGCGGTCGGCAAGCCGCTCGCCGGCAAGACCGGCACCTCCAACGACAGCTTCGACAATTGGTTCATCGGCTTTTCGCCGGACCTCGTGGCGGGAGTCTTCATCGGCTTCGACCAGCCGCGCACGTTGGGGCCGAAGGAGACCGGCGGCTCGACTGCGTCGCCGGTGTTCCGCGATTTCATGAAGGAGGCGCTCGCCGATCAGCCGGCGATTCCCTTCCGCATCCCGCCGAATTTGAGCATGGTCCGCGTCAACCCGCAGACGGGCTTGCGCGCCAAGGCGGGCGAGAAGGCGATCTGGGAAGCCTTCAAGCCCGGCGCCGAGCCGGGCGAGGACGGCCAGCAGCAGGTGCTGACCGGCATCGGCGAGACGGCGACGGTCATCCCCGGCGCGGCCGATGACGTCGCCGCGCCCTCGGGCGGCGGAACAGGCGGCGGCACGGGCGGGCTTTATTGAGGAACGGCGGCCGAGCGTCGGCCCCATTGAACCGGCGGCGGTTTTCCCTTATCTGCCTCTTCCGACCGAGACGGCAAGGCTGAGGAATTCGCATGCGCGCCGAGATCGAGGCGGTGGCCGACGACATCCGCAAGTCGTTGGCGCTGCTGAGGAGGCATCTTTGACTGGGATCGCGCCCTTCGTCGGCTGGACGAGCTGAACGCCAAGGCCGAGGACCCCGATCTGTGGAACGACTCCGCGGCCGCTCAGGCGCTGATGCGCGAGCGCACCCATCTGGAGACCGCGATCGCGGCGGTCCGCCGGCTTGAGACGGGCCTCGAGGACGCGCTGACGCTGGCCGAGCTCGGCGAGGCGGAGGGCGACGAGAAAAGCGTCGCCGAGGCCGAGGCCGAGTTGGCGCGCTTCAAGGTCGAGGCGGCCAAGCGCGAGCTGGAGAGCCTCTTGTCAGGCGAGGCTGACGCCAACGACTGCTATCTCGAAATCCACGCCGGCGCGGGCGGCACCGAGGCGCAGGACTGGGCGGAGATGCTCCTGCGCATGTACACGCGCTGGGCGGAGCAGCACGGCTACAAGCTGGAGCTTCTGGAGGAGAGCCCGGGCGAAGGCGCCGGGATCAAATCCGCCACGCTCCGCGTCTCCGGTCCCAATGCCTATGGCTGGCTGAAGACCGAGAGCGGCGTCCATCGCCTCGTGCGCATCAGCCCTTACGACAGCGCGGCGCGCCGCCACACCAGCTTCGCCTCGGTCTGGGTCTATCCGGTGATCGACGACAAGATCGAGGTCGAGGTCCTCGACAAGGATCTGCGCATCGACACCTATCGCGCCTCGGGCGCCGGCGGGCAGCACGTCAACAAGACATCGAGCGCGATCCGCATCACGCATCTGCCGACCGGCATCGTCGTGCAGTGCCAGGCCGACCGCTCGCAGCACCGCAACCGCGCCATGGCCTTCGACATGCTGCGCGCGCGGCTTTACGAGGCCGAGCTGCAGAAGCGCGAGGAAGCGGCCGCCAAGCTCGAATCGACCAAGACCGATATCGGCTGGGGGCACCAGATCCGATCCTACGTGCTGCAGCCCTATCAGATGATCAAGGATCTGCGCACGGGCGTGGAGACCTCGAACACACAAGGGGTGCTCGACGGAGATATCGACCGGTTTCTGGAGGCCTCGCTGGCCGCTCGCATCCAGGGCGGGGGCGAGGCGGCCGCGCAGTAGCGGCGCGGGCGGGAGCGCCCGGGTCAGACCCGGCGGTTTAGGGGACAGGCAGATTGAAAGATGCCCAGGCCTCGACGAGGTCAGGCGACTCTTGGCACCGCACGCGCTTGCGAGCGTGTTGAATATCGAGCCAGGGCATCTGGCTTTCCACGCCCAAGTGCCAGGTCGGAGCATTGGGCGCAGGATTGTCCAGGCTCCCTGTGTAGACCAAGATCCAATCTTTCCAAGCCGGCGTTATGGGCGGCGTCAAAGGTCTATATGTCAAACTCGAGCCGCAGTTGGCGCAGAATCCACGTTCCGCGAATGGAGATGATTTGTAGTATTTCGGCTCGCCCTTCGTGAACTGCACCGCGCTATTGCGGTACGTTGATCCTACGGTAACCGGAGCGCCGCTGAATTTCTGACACATCCGGCAATGACAAAAATTGGTGTCCAGTGGCGGTTCCGTAACCCTGTATCGGATTTCGCCGCATAGACATCCGCCGGTGACGGGCACTTTCTTGCCGCCGACCATGTCGAGCATGGGGTGCTGCTCCCGAGCCGATGAGCCGCTCGAGAGACTCACGCTGTAGA
>DATIDB010000095.1:0-7577 GCA_035456545.1 Alphaproteobacteria bacterium
ACCGCCTTCGTCTACAGCCGTCGCGCGACGCCCGACCTGGCGACCGTCGGGAGCGTCCTGTTCCTGACCTTCTCGCTGGTCGCCTTCAAGTCATGGTACCTGACCCTCGCGGCGCCGCTGCTCGCCATCGCGGTCTGCCGCCGCTACCCATGGGGCTGGCCGGTCCTGGCCGTCGTTGCCCTGCACGGCGCCGCCAGCCTCAGCGCCAGCGCCTGGTACGAGTGGGCCCGTTTCGGCCGCCTCGATCTGCTTTGGGCCGATTCGCTTCCCGACGCGGTTCATCGCGGGGGGCTGATTCTCTTTGCCGCGCTTCAGATCGTCGAGGTGACGATCAAGGCGGTCCTTCTTGTGGCGATGCTTGCCTGGTGCCGGCGCGATAGCGCCGCGCCCGATCGGGCGCCCGGCATTGCGCCGCGTTAGCCGGCGCCGCCACCCGTCTCGGCTTTTTCGAGCCCACCATTCGCCACGGCCTTCGCCAGGCGCTCCTCGGTCCAGTCGGCCTCGAGCCGCTCGGCCGCCGCGGCGGCTTCCACCTCCAGATCCTCCCCGCACGGGGTCGGATCCGCTCGGCGCCATTCGGCGAGATAGGAATCGGTGTCGCGCAGCTTGGCGCGCATGGCGGCGCGGTCGATCGCCGTCTCGAACCGCTCGGAGAGCTGACGCTTGGCGCTGGTGCGGCCCCGCTTGACGATGACCTGGGCCGGGATGTCGCGCCAATAGACCACGAACAGATCAGCCATGCCTCGCATGCTCCTGCTTCTGCCGCGCGGCGAGGAAGGTCTCCATGTCCCCGTAGCCGGTGTGGCGGTGCTCGAACTCCAGGCCCAGCCGTTCGGCCGCCGCCTTGGCCTTCGCCAGGAGGCGCGAGTCCTGAATTTGGGAAAGATAGACCAGTTTGCGGTAATTGCCGAAATAGGCGTCGCGCAGCTCCGGCCGGCGGTCGAGCCCGAGCCCCTGAAGGATCAGCCGGTCGAAATGGCGCACCATGTAGTCGGTGAGGAAGAACGAGCCGAGCTCGGCTTCCATCATCTCCTCGAAGGCTTTCGTCCCGCTGAAGAATTCGTAGCAATGCGGGCCGGGGATCCGCTCGATCCGCTCGTCCTCGAGCACCTGGTCCAGCAGGCCGCCCGTGCCGCAATCGCCGTAGAGCACGAGGATGCGCTCGTAGCGCCCGCGGGCGGCGCGGATCTTGCGGCGGACGCCCCCCGGGATCTTCTCGGGCCGGTTGTGCCAGATCGCCGGCAGGCAGGTGACCTCCAGGTTGGTCCAGCCGTTCCGCTCGACCACGGCGAGGAACTCGCGCGCCAGCGCCCCGCAGGCGATGACGAGGGTCTTGGGCGGCTTCGGCGCGTCGGCGCGGTGCATGGGAATGAATATGGGGACGGGCGCGCCCCGGCGGAACCGCCAGGTGCGACCCCTATGCGCCGGCGGGCGACGGGAGGGGCGGGGGCGCCTCAAGACCATGGGCAAAAGCCAAGGGGCGCCGGCTTGCCGCCGGAACGCCAACAGGGCTGGTCCACCCCAATTCCCGACCGAAGAGGCTCTGGTCTAGGCAGCAGACGAGGAAGGGATATGGGGGTGCTTCGAGATCGGCCGCGCCCGCATCTCACGGGGTCGCGATCAGCGGCGCCAGCGCCCGCCAGGTCGTCGCCCCATAGATCGCGAAGGCAAGCGGGACGGCGATGAACCATATTGCCGGCCAGATCAGCAGGCCGGCCAGAAAGCCAAGGCCGGCCGCGAGGACCGCGAGCGCGAATCCTCCCCCGCCGAGCAGAAGCCATGCCGCAAGGCCGACGCGTCCCCGCAGCGCCGCCCACTGCGCGACCGCGGCCCAGATACCGGAGAGAGCGGCCCCGGCGAACCAGGCGATGAAGACCGTGTCATTGCCCCAGGCTTCGACCGTTCTGCGCAGGACCAGTCCCACGATCCAGGGCGCGGAGAGCAGTCCAACCAGCCACGCCGCAATCCAGATCGCCGGCGCCACCGCCTTTCGCAGCGCGAACCCTTGGTACAGGATCAGGGGCAGCAGCGCGAAGAACGCCGCTGTTGTCATCAGGGCGTTGGAAATCTCGCGCCCCGTGACAAAGGCGGCCAGCAGCGATCCGGAAATCAGGATCGCGGCGATGCCGCAGAGGAAGTGAGAGCCGATCCAGGCCCAACGGCTTCGCCACCACCTGGCGCGGTGCGAAGTGTCCATCGCCTCCCCCTCGGCCTTTGCTGACGGCTGCTATTCCGCCGCCGCCTGCCGCACCTGAAGTGTCACAAGGCAGTGATCGATCCACTGCGCGGTCAGCTTCTCCTGGACCGCGTTCTGCAACAGCCGCGCGCGCAGGACCGGGAACTCCACCGCGTCCAGCGGCTGGTCCTGGTTGAAGCAGGAGAAGACCACGCGCCGCGCGCCGGTTTCAGGATCGACATGCGCCTGGAGGCACTGGGCGCAGATCTCCTTCATCATGCATTGCATCGGCGAGTTGATGGAGCCGATGGCGCGGTGTTGCGGCTTCAGCCAGGGCGCCAGCACCGCATGCCGCGCCCGCGCCACCGCCGCCATCATCCCGTCCGAGCCGATGGCCAGGATGCGATCCACCTCGGAAAGGTCGATCGGCTTCTCGCCGAGCCGCCCCTCCTGATAGGCGACCATCGCCTCGACGATGGTGCCGCGGAAGGCGCGGTCTTGGGGCCGGCCGGGCGTGAAGCCGGGCGCCTCGTCGCAGGCCCAGACCACGACATCCGACGCAGCCTCGATCTCCTCGACCTTGTAGCGGTCCCGCATCCGTCGATAGCCCGCGAAATACAAGACGCGGCTTCCGGCGGCGCGGAACGCGCGGCCGATCGAGAACAGCACGGCGTTTCCAGGCCCTCCGCCCGCCAGCAGCACCGTCTCGCCCGAGGCGATCTCGCTCGGCGTGCCGGTCGGCCCCATCAGCACCACCGGCTCGCCGGGCTTGAGCACGGTGCAGAGGTCTGAGGAGCCGCCCATCTCCAGCACGATCACCGAGACGAGCCCGCGCTCCTTGTCCACCCACGCCCCGGTCAAGGCGAGGCCTTCCATGGTCAGGCGGGTGCCGTTCGCGACCGGCGCCAGCGCCTCGAAATTCTGCAAACGGTAGAAGAGGCCCGGCCGGAAGTTCGCCGCCGCCTGCGGGGCTTCGACCACCACCTCGACGATGGTGGGCGTCAAGCGCCTGACCTCATGCACTCGCGCCCGGAGCCGATGCGCAAGGCGTTCGAGGAACGCGCCCTCGCTTTCCTTGCGGTTGGGCGCGGGCAAGCGGGCGAGCGAGCGGGCGACCACCGGCCAGCCCTGCTTTGCGCCGCCCATGGCCTTCACGACATTGCCGGAGAAGGAGGGATGCAGGTCGCCGAAATAGCTGACCGCGCGCCCGTCGGGACGCAGCGCCCCGAGCACATAGGGCTTTGTCGGCTTCGAGACGCGTTCGGGCAGCACCGGCGTGCCGTCCTCGTCGAACGCGCGGAAGAAGGTCCCCTCGAAGGCAAGCTCGGCCGGCTCCTCGCGCGCGATCACGGTGTTGGGATGCGTGCCGGCCGCGACCAGCACCGCGTGCGCGGGCAGCGTCACCTCGTCGGCGAGGATGGCGCCATCCGGCCCCTTCCGCTCGCGCTTCAGGCGCAGCGCCGCCGCATATCCCGTGGCGTCCACCTCCACGCCCAGCGGCGTCAGCCCCTCGGCGAAGCGGATGCCTTCCTCCATCGCCTTGGCGACTTCCTCGTGGTTCAGCGTATAGCTCGGCGCGTCGATCAGGCGGCGGCGATAGGCGATGGTGACGCCGCCCCAGCTATCCACCAGGCCCTGAAGATTGGGCGCGCGGCGCTCCTTCGCGGCTTGGGCGCGCTCGGCGCGGATGGCCCGCGCATGGAAGAGGAACTCCTCGGCGATCTGAAGCTCGGCCGGCGACCAGCGCGCGCGCACCGCCGCCTCGCCCCGCGCCGCCGACAGCGTCTCGTAGCGCTTCAGGAACTTCTCCACCTGCACCGGATAATAGGCCATCGCCTCCGTCGCGGTGTCGATCGCGGTCAGGCCGCCGCCGATCACGACCACCGGCAGCCGGAGCTGCAGGTTGGCGACCGAATCGGTCTTCGCCGCGCCGGTCAGTTGCAGCGCCATCAGGAAGTCGGAGGCCATGCGCACGCCGGGCGCGAGCGCGTTCGGCATGTCGATATAGGTCGGCTTGCCCGCGCCCATGCAGAGAGCGACATGGTCGAAGCCCAGCGCCTCGAAGCATTGCTGCAGGGTGAGCGTGCCGCCGAGCCGCACGCCTCCGGTCATGGCGAAGCGCGCGCGCCGCTCCAGCAAGAGGCGGATGATCTTGAGGAAATTCTTGTCCCAGCGGACGGTGATCCCGTATTCGGCGACGCCGCCGAAGCCGGCCATCACACGATCGTCCAGTGGCTCGATCAACTCGTTGACATCGCGGATCGGGCGGAAGGGGACGCGTCTGCCCGATGCGTCGACGCCGGAGAGCTGCGGCGACACGGGTTCGATCTTCAGCCCGTCGATGGCGAACACCGTGTGCCCGTCATTCAGTAGGTGATGGGCGAGGTTGAATCCGGCGGGCCCGAGGCCGGCGATGAGCACGCGCCGGCCGCTCGCGGGCTTCGCCGTCGGATGGCGGAGATTGAGCGGGTTCCATCGCGTCAGCAGCGAATAGATCTCGAAGCCCCAGGGCAGTCCGAGCACGTCCTTGAGCACGCGGGTCTCGGCCTGCGGGATGTCGACCGGTTCCTGCTTCTGATAGATGCACGCCTTCATGCAGTCGTTGCAGATGCGGTGCCCGGTCGCCGCGCAGAGCGGGTTGTCGACCGCGACCATGGCGAGCGCGCCGATCGCCCGGCCGGCCGCCTTCAGCTCGTGCATCTCGGAGATCTTCTCGTCGAGCGGGCAGCCGGCGAGGGTCGCGCCGAACACGGTCTTGCGGAAGCTTCCGTCCTTTTCGCGGAAGCCCTTGGCGCAGGAGTCCTTCTGCTGGTGGTGGCAGAAGATGCAGTAATGCACCTGGTCGAGGGCGTGCTTCAGATCGGCGCCGCGATCGGTCAGGGCGAAGCCCTCTCGGTGGCGCCGCCGATCCTGCGGCAGATCGAGCATTGCGGCGCCGTGCCGCTCCACCGTGCGCAGGTCGATCAGGTGGGTCGGATCGATCTTGTGCGGCATTCGGAAGAGGGGACTGCCGCGCCAGCGCCGATGGCCGGCGTCCGTCAGCGTCGCCCAGGCGGCGTAGCGGCCGGCGAGCGCGAGCTCGTCCTTATGCGTCGCCTCCGCATCCATCCAGGCGAGCGTGGCGCGGGCGAAGGCGAGATCGGTCAACGGGGCCGAGCCGATGCGCCGCTCCAGCTCGGCCTCCAGCGGCGCGGGATCGAGGCCCTCGACATCCTCGGGCTTATGGGCCTTCAGGGCCTGCCGCTGCACGAAGAGGCGCTTGCAGTTGTAGAGCGGCGCCAGCTCGTGATGCTTGGCCGCGAGCTCGGCCAGCGGCGCGCGAACCGAGAAAAGCTCGGCGAGAAAATCCTCCAGATGCGGCGCCAGCGCGATCAGGAGGTCGGATTCGCCCTTGCGGCCTAGGCTCTCGGGCCCTGCCCGTCCCGCCGTCAGCGCTTCCTGGAGATCGGGCGCGCGCTCGCGCAGCGCCGCAAGGAACAGCGCATCCAGGCGGGCAAGGCCGCTCTCCGCGTAGAGGTCCTCGAAGCGAAATCCGTGGGGAAGGGAGAGATGAGGCATGTCACGCGGCTTTCGGCGGTGAACATGGTCACTGGCGCGACGCTCCGCAAGCAAAATCTCATACTTGGATGAGGCTTCGGAACCATCCGGACAGCACGAGCTGCGTCACCGCCTCCATCTCCGGGGCGATGTAGCGGTCCTCGGCGAGGAAGCCGGCGCGGGCGCGGATCGCGGCCATGGCCTCGCTCAGCTTCGGGCTGGTCTCCAGGGGTTTGCGCAACTCCGCGCCTTGGGCCGCGGCCATGAGCTCGATGGCGACGACCACCGCCGCGTTGCGGGACATGTCCAGAAGGCGTCGCGCCGCATAGGTCGCCATGCTGACATGGTCCTCCTGATTGGCGGAGGTCGGCAGGCTGTCGACGCTGGCGGGGTGGGCGAGCCCCTTGTTCTCGCTGACCAGCGCCGCCGCCGTCACCTGAGGCATCATGAATCCGGAATTGAGGCCCGGCTCCGGCACCAGGAAGGCGGGCAGGCCGCTCATCCTGGCGTCGGTCAGGAGCGCGATGCGCCGCTCGGAGAGCGAGCCGATCTCCGCCAGCGCGATGGCGATCACGTCGGCGGCCATCGCCACCGGCTCGGCGTGGAAGTTGCCGCCCGAGAGGATCTCGTCCTCGTCCGGAAAGACCAGCGGGTTGTCGGAGACGGCGTTGGCCTCTCGCTCCAGCACGCCGGCGGCGAAATCGAGATGGTCCAGCACCGCGCCCATCACCTGCGGCTGGCAGCGCAGCGAGTAGGGGTCCTGAACCCGGTCGCAATCGAGATGCGAGGAGCGGATTTGGCTGCCGGCGAGCAGCCCGCGCAGCGCCTCGGCCACGCGGATTTGTCCGGGTTGGCCGCGCACCGCCTGGATGCGCGGATCGAAGGGCGTGTCGCTGCCGGCCGCGGCGTCGGTCGAGAGCGCTCCGGCCGCGAGCGCGGCGGCGAAGACGTCCTGCGCCGCAAAAAGCCCGGCAAGGCCGAGCGCCGTGGAGACCTGGCTGCCGTTGAGCAGCGCCAGCCCTTCCTTGGCCGCAAGCTGAAGCGGCTTCAGCCCGGCCCGCTTCAGGCCCTCGGCCGCGGGGACGAGCTTCCCCTGCACGCGCATCTCGCCGGTGCCGATCAGCCCGGCGGACAAATGGGCGAGCGGCGCCAGGTCGCCGGAGGCGCCGACCGAGCCCTTCGCCGGGATCGCGGGATAGACTTCGGCGTTGAGCAGCGAAAGAAGCGCTTCGATCACCGGCCGACGGACCCCGGAATGGCCGCGCGCCAGGGCGTTGGCCTTGATTGCCAGGATCAGGCGCACCACCCGGTCTTCGAGCAAGGGCCCCGTGCCGACGGCGTGCGAGAGCACCAGCCGCCGCTGCAGCTCGGCGACATCGGCATCGGGAATGCGCGTGCGCGCGAGGCTGCCGAAGCCGGTATTGACGCCATAGACCGTGCGGCGCTCTCGCACGATCTTGTCGACCACCTCGGCCGATTGCGCCACCCGTGTCCAAGCCACCGGCGCGATCGCGACCGGGCCTGCGCCGTCGGCGATCTCGCGCAGCGTCGCAAGATCGAGCTGCCCCGGCGCAATCGATAGTCCGCTCATCCTCATGCTCCCGGTCGGCGTTGCCCCCTTTGGGGTTTAGCATTGCCGCCGGCGCGGGGAAACGGCGATGTCGCTCCCAGACGGGCGGTGTCGCTCGGCTGGCATTTCATGTCGCGCGAAGGAGCGCCGCTCCAGGGCGGGGCTCTAGTGTCCCCCTGCCGCCAAGCGCCTGGCTTCGGATCGGCGCCGCCTGACCGGTTGGGATCATATTCGATGGCCGAAGAACAGGAACTCGATCTCCGCTCCTTGAACGACGAGGAGCTGACGCAGCAG
>DATIDB010000096.1:0-3673 GCA_035456545.1 Alphaproteobacteria bacterium
ACTGGCAGGTGGGCCGGCGCCACGAGGCGCGCTATCAATGGCAGCGCGCGCTCTCCTTCAAGCCGGAGGAGGACCAGGTCGCGCCGATCCAGGCGAAGCTGCAGAACGGGCTCAAGAAGGACCCCTCCGACAGTTGACCCCGCGGCCCGGATCGCGCGCGGTCGAGCTGGATGCGCGCGCCAAGCTCAATCTCTATCTACATGTGCTGGGACGGCGGCCGGACGGCTATCACGAGCTGGACAGCCTCGTCGTCTTCGCCGAGTTCGGCGACCGGCTGGTCTTCGCGCCGGCGAGGGAGTTGAGCCTCGAGCTGGAGGGACCCTTCGCCGAGGCGCTCGATGCCGGACCGGACAACCTGGTCCTCAGGGCAGCGCATCTGCTGCGCGAGCGATTTCGCGTCGAGGAAGGCGCCGCCATCCGCCTGGAGAAGCGCATCCCGGTCGCGGCAGGGCTCGGCGGCGGGTCCGCCGATGCGGCGGCGGCTCTGATCGGGCTTGCGCGGCTCTGGAACCTGCGGGCGAGCGATCGCGATCTTGCGGACCTCGCGCGGAAGCTGGGGGCCGACGTGCCGGCCTGTCTTGCGGGCCGGGCGGTCTTCGCCGGCGGGGTGGGCGAGCGGCTCGAGCCCGCCCCGCCGCTTCCCGAACTCGGCGTCGTCCTTGCCAACCCACGCCAGCCTCTTCCAACCGCCGCCGTCTTCGCGGCGCGAAGCGGGCCTTTCTCCGCCCCCGCGCGCTGGAGCGGAACGAGCGATGCGGCGGGGCTGGCCGACCTCCTGCAGGACCGCCGGAACGACCTGACCCGGCCGGCCCTCGCGCTCATGCCCGAGATCGGCGCGGTGCTGACGGCGCTGGCGCAAGCGCCCGGCATCCTCGTCGCGCGCATGTCCGGGAGCGGCGCCACCTGCTTCGGCCTGACCGGCGCGGCCGAGGAGGCCAAGTCGGCGGCGGAGTCCCTGCGCCTGCGGCATCCGGGCTGGTGGGTGACGGCCTCGCGGATCCTACCGGACGCCGCTTTGCCCGCTTCCGCCAAAGTAAGGTAGCGTTGAGCGCCGGCGGATCGCCGCGGGCGACAGATCTGGAAGGACGATGGACAAGGTTGCCTTGATCACCGGCGCCACCGGCCAGGACGGCGCCTATCTGGCGGAGCTCCTGCTGGCCAAGGGCTATGTCGTGCACGGGCTGAAGCGGAGGTCCTCTTCCTTCAACACCGGACGCGTCGATCACCTTTACGTCGACCCGCATGAGAGAGGGGCCCGCTTCTTCCTGCATTACGGGGATCTGACCGACGCGACCAACCTGATCCGCATCGTGCAGGAGACGCAGCCGGACGAGATCTACAATCTCGGCGCCCAGAGCCACGTGCAGGTGAGCTTCGAGACGCCGGAATACACCGCCAATTCCGACGCGCTCGGCGCCCTCAGGCTGCTCGAGGCGATCCGCATCCTCGGCATCGGCAAGAAGCTGCGCTTCTACCAGGCCTCCACCTCGGAGCTCTACGGCTCCTCGCCGCCGCCGCAGAACGAGCGTACGCCGTTCCAGCCGCGCTCTCCCTACGCCGCCGCCAAGCTCTACGCCTACTGGATCACGGTGAATTATCGCGAGGCCTACGGCTATCACGCCTCGAACGGCATCCTGTTCAATCACGAAGGGCCGACGCGCGGCGAGACCTTCGTCACCCGCAAGATCACGCGCGCGGTGGCCTCGATCGAGCGCGGTCTGCAGGACTGCCTCTATCTCGGCAATCTCGATGCGCGACGCGACTGGGGCCATGCGCGCGACTATGTCGAGGGCATGTGGCTGATGCTCCAGCAGGAGGAGGCCGACGACTACGTCCTGGCGACGGGCGAAAGCCACACGGTGCGCGAATTCGTCGAGCTGGCTTTCGCCGAGATCGGGCGCTCCGTCGTCTGGAGCGGCAAGGGCGTGGAGGAGAAGGGCCTTTGCGCGAAGAGCGGCCAGACGCTGGTCAGCGTCGATCCCCGCTACTTCCGGCCGACGGAGGTGAACCATCTGCTAGGCGACCCCGCGAAGGCGCATCAGCGCCTCGGATGGCGCCACAAGACGGGTTTCGCCGATCTGGTGAAGGAGATGGTGGCGGCCGATCTGGAGACGGTCAGATGGGAGCAGGCTCGCCGTGACCGCTTCGACTGAAGGCTATGCGCTGTCGGGCAAGCGCGTTTGGGTCGCCGGCCATCGCGGCATGGTGGGCTCGGCGATCGTGCGCCGCCTCGAGGGCGAAGGCTGCGAGATCCTCACCGTCACGCGCGGCGAAGTCGATTTGCGCCGACAGGAGGAGGTCGAGGACTGGATGGCCTCGGCGCGCCCGCATGCGGTCTTCCTCGCCGCCGCGACGGTGGGCGGCATCCTCGCCAACGATACCCGGCCCGCCGAATTCCTCTACGACAACCTCGCGATCGAGACGAACATCCTCCACGCGTCCCGGAGGGCGAAGGTCGAGAAGCTGCTCTTCCTCGGCTCCTCCTGCATCTATCCGAGGCTCGCGCCGCAGCCGATGCGCGAGGAGGCGCTGCTGACGGGACCCCTGGAGCCGACCAACCAGTGGTACGCCGTCGCCAAGATCGCCGGGATCAAGCTGGCCGAGGCCTATCGGCGGCAATACGGCGCGGATTTCATCTCCGCCATGCCGAGCAATCTCTACGGCCCGGGCGACAATTTCGACCTCGAGGCCAGCCATGTGGTTCCCGCGCTGATCGCCAAGACGCATGCCGCCAAGGAGCGCGGCGCGGAGGTGGTCGAGATCTGGGGCACAGGAACCCCGCGCCGCGAGTTCCTCTATGTCGACGATCTCGCCGACGCGCTCGTTTTCCTGATGCGCCGCTATTCGGGCGAGGAGCATGTGAATGTCGGCACCGGCACGGACGTCACGATCCGCGAATTGGCGGAGCTGATCGCAAAGGTCGTCGGGTTCCAAGGGCGGATGCGCTTCGATCCCGCCAAGCCGGACGGAACCCCGCGCAAGCTGCTCGACGTCTCCAAGCTGACCCGCATGGGCTGGGCGGCGACGACGCCGCTGGAGGAGGGGCTGCGCCGCTCCTATCGCTGGTTCCTCGACCACCAGGCCGAGGCGCGCGGAGTAGGGCGAAGGACGGCGGGGCTCTGAATCTTCCGCATTCGATCGACGTTGCCAGCGGGCCCGTCGGCACCTATCTTCCCGCCCGCGCCTTTCTTCGGCCGGGCATTGGGGCGTGGCCAAGCGGTAAGGCAACGGGTTTTGGTCCCGTGACCCCAGGTTCGAATCCTGGCGCCCCAGCCAACCAGTCTGTTGTTTTTTCTCCTTCGCTTCTCTCCGGCGACGTGTCACCACAAACCCGCGCACCGCCGCGCGTTAGGCGTGGCGGCCAGGCCGCCGGTGGTGTGGAGAGACGGGCTCAGACACCGATTGGTGCCTATTCGGACCCGTCGTCTCTGTTGTGGCTTTTGGGGATCACGCTCGGTCGGGGCTGAACCCGAGGCGCCGGCGCTGCTCGCGCCAATCCAGCGGCAGGTTCTCGCGCAACAAGAGGCGCTTGGCGGTGAGTTCGACGGGATGCCGCCCATCGACAATGGCCTCGACGATGTCGGGGGCGAGGAAGGCCAGGCGGAGCACGCGACTGACATGGGAACGGTCGACGCCTTCGGTCTTGGCGATGCCCTGAACCGATGGAGCTTGG
>DATIDB010000097.1:0-2654 GCA_035456545.1 Alphaproteobacteria bacterium
ATCGCGTGCGCCACCGCCGCCACCGCCTCGTCCTGGCCGACCACGCGCCGGCGCAGGTTCTCCTCCATCTTGAGCAGCTTCGCCCGCTCGCCCTCGAGCATGCGCTCGACCGGGATGCCGGTCCAGCGCGCCACCACGGCGGCGATGTGCTCGGGCGTCACCGCCTCCGCGACCATGTGCCGGCCCTCTTCGGCCTCGGCCGCGGCCAGCTGCCGCTCCAGCTGCGGGATCACGCCGTAGGTCAGCTCGCCGGCGCGCGCCCAGTCGCCGCGCCGCTGCGCCTGCTCCAGCTCGAAGCGCGCCCGCTCCAGCTCCGCCTTGAGCTCCTTGGCCCGCGACAGCTTCTGCTTCTCCGCCTGCCACCTGGCGCTCAGCGCCGCCGCTTCCTGCTCCAGCCCGGCGAGCTCCGCCTCGAGCCGCCCCAGGCGCTCGCGCGAGGCCGCGTCGCTCTCCTTCTGCAGCGCCTCGCGCTCGATCTTCAGCTGGATGATGCGGCGGTCGAGCTCGTCCAGCTCCTCCGGCTTGGAATCGATCTGCATGCGCAGCCGCGCCGCCGCCTCGTCGATCAGGTCGATCGCCTTGTCCGGCAGGAAGCGGTCGCTGATGTAGCGGTGCGACAGCGTCGCCGCGGCGACGATCG
This sequence comes from Alphaproteobacteria bacterium, assembly GCA_035456545.1. Taxonomy (GTDB): domain Bacteria; phylum Pseudomonadota; class Alphaproteobacteria; order JAREAF01; family JAREAF01; genus JAREAF01. The sequence continues at coordinate 641 of DATIDB010000097.1, forward strand.
CGCCGTCGCTGATGCGCACGCCGTGGTGCACCTCGTACTTCTCCTTGAGGCCGCGCAGGATCGAGATCGTCTCCTCGACCGTGGGCTCGCCCACGAACACCGGCTGGAAGCGGCGGGCGAGGGCCGCGTCCTTCTCGATGTGCTTGCGGTACTCGTCCAGCGTGGTGGCGCCGACGCAGTGCAGCTCGCCGCGCGCCAGCGCCGGCTTGAGCATGTTGGAGGCGTCCATCGCGCCCTCGGCGCGCCCGGCGCCGACCAGGTTGTGCAGCTCGTCGATGAACAGCACGATCTCGCCGGCGGCGGCGGTGATCTCGGCCAGCACCGCCTTGAGCCGCTCCTCGAACTCGCCGCGGTACTTGGCGCCGGCGACCAGCGCGCCGAGGTCGAGCGCGAGCAGGCGCTTGTCCTTCAGGCTCTCCGGCACGTCGCCGTTCACGATGCGCTGCGCCAGGCCCTCGACGATCGCGGTCTTGCCCACCCCGGGCTCGCCGATCAGCACCGGGTTGTTCTTGGTGCGCCGCGACAGCACCTGGACCGTGCGCCGGATCTCCTCGTCGCGCCCGATCACCGGGTCGAGCTTGCCCGCGCGCGCCGCCGCGGTGAGGTCGCGCGCGTATTTCCGGAGCGCATCGTAGCCCTCCTCGGCGGCAGCGGAATCCGCGGTGCGCCCCTTGCGCAGCGCCGCGATCGCCGCCTCCAGCGCCGCCGCCGTGACCCCGGCCGCGCCCAGCGCCCGCGCCGCGCCCGTGCCCTTGGCCAGGGCGAGGGCCAAAAGCAGCCGCTCGACCGTGACGAAGCTGTCGCCCGCCTGGCGCGCCAGCTGCTCGGCCTGCTCCAACACCCGCGCGCTCTCCGGCGCCATGTACACCTGGCCGGCGCCCGCCCCCTCGACCCTCGGCAGCTTCGCCAGCTCGGCCGCGACCGCGGCCAGCGCCCGCGCGGGCTCGCCGCCCGCCGCCTGGACCAGATTGGCGCCCAGCCCGTCCTTGTCCTCGAGCAGCACCTGCAGCAGGTGCTCCGGGGTCAGGCGCTGGTGCCCTTCGCGCAGCGCCAGCCCCTGCGCCGCCTGCAAAAACCCCCTCGCCCGCTCCGTATACCGCTCCAGATCCATCATCCGCTCCTGTTGCGATCGCCCCTTCAATAGGCAGCCATCCCGGGCGCGACCGACAGCGGCGCCGCACCCGTCTGCCTAAAATGTGGGCGCTGGCGCGATCTGCACAAGATGCGGGCAACCGGGGGCTACGCGCCTGCCGACTGAGCGGCCTATACCTCCTCCCGCCCGGGCCACCAGTCGCCAAGCACCTGCTCCAACGTGTAAGGGGAGCGCTCGGGCAGGGGCGGGACGCTGTCCGCCTCGCCGTAGAGCTGGAGCTTGCGGGCGAGGCGGCGGCGGGCGCGCTCGTAGAGGCGCGGCAGCTGGCGCGCGAGGTCGCGCTTGAGCGTCGGGGTCAGGCGCGCTTCGATCTCGTCGCGGAAACCGACGATCTCGTCGATCCAGCCGCGCCGGGGCGCTTCGCCAAGGGAGTGCGCCAGGAGCAGCAGGTGCTCGATGATCCGCACCGTCCAGCTCCGAAGCGCGTTGCGTTGTTCCTTGCCCAGATCGGCAACCTCCTCGGCGAGGTGCTCGAGGTCGAGCGGCAGATTGGGGCGCGTGCGGGCGAAGCGGCGAAGCTCGCGCGCCTGGAGCTGCGTCCAGGCGAAGAAGTCGAGCTCGAACAGGTCTTCCGCGGGTCGCGTGCTCATATGGAAAGAATAAAACCCGGCGCGGGTGACCATAACCGGAAGCTCCCGGGCCAATGAATTCCGCCCCAGGAACGCGATCGTCATCGACGCGATCCCGACGGTCAACGCCGGTCTTGCGCTAAGATCGCGGCAGGTCGGGGAAGCGGAGCTGGCCGCGGTGCACGTGCAGGCGGCCGAGCTCGGCGCAGCGATGCAGCTGCGGAAAGACCTTGCCGGGATTGAGGATCCTGGGCCGGGTCGAAGGCGTACTTGACCGCTCCTGCTGGTTCAG
>DATIDB010000098.1:0-2928 GCA_035456545.1 Alphaproteobacteria bacterium
TGGCGAGAATGATGCGCCAAGGCGCTTGCGGCCGCCCGACGAAGAAGACCCAGGGCAGCGCCGCGACCGTGAAACGCAGCGCGGAGAACAGCAGCGGCGGCAGCTCCGCAAGGCCAAGCTTGATGACAACGAAGTTCAGCCCCCAAACGAAGGCGACGAACACGGCGGCGAGCAGATCGAGCGGGCGCATGCCAATGGGCCGGAAGTCGAAGCGCGCCCGCATGAAACGCCGACCAATGTCGGAACGGCAAGGGGGTTGGGGCCGAAAACGATAGCGGCCCCTCCCCCCCCCGCGGAAGAGAGGGGCCGATCGCGCCGCCTTACCGCTTCAGATACTCCGCCAGGCAATCGAAGCTGGAGGACCAGCCCTGCGCATGCATGTCGCGCGCAATCGCGCTTTCGAACCGGCTCTGCGTCAAGGTCAGCTCGGTCCCGGCGCCATGCGGCTTCAGCGCGACGGTGACGATCGTCTCGTGCCCGCGCTTGGCCCCCTCGTGCCAGGCCCAGGTGAAGACCAGCCGGCTCGGAGCCTCGATCTCGCGATAGGTGCCGCTGACCGTCATGTCCGATCCATCGGGCACACGCATGACGGTGAGCCAGCGTCCGCCCGGTCGCACATCCATCTCGCAGACGGGGATCGTGATCCCCTTCGGCCCCCACCAGCGCACAAGGCGCTTGGGATCCGCAAAGGCGCGGAACACCCGATCCGGCTTCGCCGGAAACCGGCGGACAAGCTTCAATTCTCGGTCAGACGCCGCGCTTTTTCGAGCGGCGCCCTGCTTTCTTTCGCGTGTTGCGGCTTGAGCCATGGCGGGACTCCTCCTGTTCTTCGTTCAGGTATTCGGCAAGATTGCTGAGGCTCTCGGTCCAGAAGGAGCGCGCGCGATCCATCCAGTCCAGCGCCGGCCGCAGGCCGTCCGGGTGCAGGCTGCAGCGTCGCCATTGCGCCTCCGGCTCGCGGCGGATCAGGCGCGCCCGCTCGAGCACCGCCAGATGCTTCGAGATCGCCGGCAGCGAGATGTCGAATGGTTCGGCCAATTCGCCGACGGTCGTCGGCCCGCTCGCCAGCCGCTCCAGGATGGCGCGGCGGGTGGGATCGGCGAGCGCGGAGAAGGCGCGGTCGAGAATCTCGGCGGAGGGGGTCACAAGGGTTCGCCTCTCATTTAACGTATGAGTTAAATATCGGATGCGAAAGCCGGCGGCAAGGAGAATCGTCGGCGGGTTTCAGTCCTTGCGGCGCCAGATCGTGCCTTGGGGACCGTCCTCGAGGAGGATGCCCTGCCCCGCCAGCTCATCGCGGATGCGGTCCGCTTCGGCGAAGTTTCGGGAATTGCGCGCCTCCTGGCGGCGGCGGATGAAATCGGCGATGGCGCTTTCATCCAGCGCCGCGCCGCCGGCGGGCTGCCAGCGGAACCAGGCCTCCGGCTCCTGCTGCAGAAGGCCGAGCACATGCCCTGCGGCGAGCAGCGCGCCCTTGCAGGCGGAGCGTTCGGCGGAGCCGGTCGCCTTGTTCAGCTTTGTCGCCAGCTCGTGCAAATGGCTGATCGCCATCGGCGTGTTGAGGTCGTCCTCCAGGGCCGCGATCACGTCGAAGGGCGGCTCGACCTCGGCGGCCTGGACATCGGCCGTGTGGCGCAACGCGGTGTAGAGCCGGTCGAGTGCGTGCCGCGACTGCCGCAGGCCCTCGCGCGTGAAGTCGAGCGGCTGGCGGTAATGCGCCGAAAGCAGCGTCAGGCGGATCGCCTCGCCGGGCGATTCGGCCAGCAGCTCGCGCACGGTGAAGAAGTTGCCGAGCGACTTCGACATCTTCTCGCCTTCCACGATGAGGAAGCCGTTGTGCATCCAGGTGCGCACGAAGGGCTCGCCATGCGCGCATTCGCTCTGCGCGATCTCGTTCTCATGGTGCGGGAAGATGAGGTCGAGACCGCCGCCATGGATGTCGAATGTCCGGCCGAGGAAGGCCTCGCTCATCGCGGAGCATTCGATATGCCAGCCCGGCCGGCCGCGTCCCCAGGGGCTGTCCCAGCCAGGCTGCTCGGGCGTGCTCGGCTTCCACAGAACGAAGTCGGCGGGATCTTTCTTGTAAGGCGCCACCTCGACGCGCGCGCCGGCGACCAGCTCCTCCCGGCTGTGGCCGGACAGGCGGCCATAGGTCGCCATCGAGGGCACGCTGAACAGCACATGCCCGTCCGCGACATAGGCATGGCCCTTCTCGATCAGGATCGAGATGAGCTTCTGCATGCCCGCGATATGCTCGGTGGCGCGCGGCTCGAAATCCGGCTTGAGCGCGTTGAGCGCCGCCATGTCCTCGCGATAGGCCCGCTCGGTGCGCTGGGTCAGCGCCGAGATCGGCTCGCCGTTCTTCGCCGCCGCGGCGATGATCTTGTCCTCGATATCGGTGATGTTGCGGACATAGGTCACGCTCTTGAACTGCAGCTTCAAGAGCCGGTAGAGCACGTCGAAGACCACCACCGGCCGCGCGTTGCCGATATGGGCGAAGTCGTAGACGGTCGGTCCGCAGACATAGATGCCGACGGAGTCGGGCCTGAGGGGCGTGAACAGCTCCTTGCGACGGGTCAGCGTGTTATGAAGGTAAATCGGCAAGGCCGCCCTCTAAGCTTTTGAGTCAGGCGGCCTCTCCTCGAAGCCGCGCCGCCGCGCGATCATGCCCGATCAGGGGTAGCAAATTCCTTAGCTCCGGTCCATGCGAGCGCTGGGTCAGCGCCAGGCGCAAGGGCTCGAACAGCGCGCGGCCCTTGCGGCCGGTCTCGCGTTTCAGGGCCTCCGCCCAGCGGGACCAGGTCTCGACACCCCAGGGCTCCGGCGGCAGGAGCGCGACGGCCTTCTCGGCGAAGGCAGGATCGGCGGGAACCTGCGCGGGCAGCACCCCGTGACAGACCCGATGCCAATGAAGCAGCTCCTCGCTCT
>DATIDB010000099.1:0-2090 GCA_035456545.1 Alphaproteobacteria bacterium
ATCGATGGAGAGGTCATAACCTGCGAGCCGGCGAAGACGCTTCCGCTGACGCAAAGGTACATGCTGCGATGATCGCGCAAGAGGATAGGGAAAAGGCGGGCTCCGCCCGGGTCGGGATCGGCGGGCCGGTCGGCTCCGGCAAGACCGCGCTGCTCGAGCGCCTGATCCCGCGGCTCCAGGCGCGCGGCGTCGAGATCGCCGTCGTCACCAACGATCTGGTGACGCGCGAGGACGCCGAGCGCGTGCGGCGCAGCGGCCTCATCGATCCGGAGCGGGTGCTGGCCGTCGAGACCGGCGCCTGCCCGCATACGGTGATCCGCGAGGATCCGACCCTCAACCTGCAAGCGGCCGAGCTCCTGGAGATGCGCTATCCGGGGCTCGAGCTGGTGCTGATCGAGAGCGGCGGCGACAATCTCGCCTCGACCTTCTCGCTCGACCTGGTCGATTACTGGCTGTTCGTCATCGACGTCGCCGGTGGCGACGACATCCCGCGCAAGCGGGGTCCGGGCGTCGTCAAGTGCGACCTGCTGGTCATCAACAAGTTCGACCTCGCGCCTTATGTCGGCGTGGACATCGACCGCATGCTTGCGGAGGCGCGCGACGTCCGCCAGGGCCGCCCGGTGATGCTCACCAACTGCCGCACGGGCGAGGGGGTCGACGCCGTTGTCGAGCATCTCATGCGGGAGGTGCTGCTTGCCGGATAGCGCCGTTTCGCTCCGGGATGCCACCGCCCGCCCCCTCGGTCACGATCAGGGGCGGCTGGAGCTCGGCTTTGCCGTCGGCCCGGACGGCGCCACCCGGCTCTCGCGCCAGTTTGCGAGCTATCCGTTTCACCTCTGCCGTCCCTTCCGGCTCGCCGCCGATCCGCCGGAGATGGCCACGCTCTATGTGCAATCGTGCTCCGGCGGGATCTACGAGGGCGACCGCCTCTCGATCCGGATCGAGACACAGCCAAATGCGAAGCTCCATGTCACCACCCAGGCGGCTACGATCGTGCGCAGCATGCGAGGGGCTGGCGCGCGGCAAGAGACCGTGCTGGAGGCGCGGGCGGGGAGCCTCGTCGAGTACCTGCCGGACCCTCTGATCCTCTTTCCCCGGGCGCGGCTCGAGACGAGCGTGCGAGTGCGGGCGGATCGCGATGCGCGTGTGCTGACGGGCGAGGCCTTTCTGCTGCATGACCCGCTCGGGCTTGGGCGGCCCTTCGCGCATGTCGCGTCCTCGCTGCAGGTGGAGGAGCGGGGGAGCGGGCGCCTGCTGCTTCGCGACCGCCTTGCCGTTCGGGGGGAGGACTGGACCGCGCGTCTCCCCGGGGTCGCCGAAGACGCTGCCGGCACGGCGACACTCGCGATCCTGAGCCCGGACGCGCAAGGATTGGTGACGCGCCTGCGCTCCGCGATCGATGCGGTGACCGGCCTTTGGGGCGGCGCTTCGCCGCTGCCGCGCGGCACCGGCGCGGTCTGCCGCTTCCTGGCGCCGGACGGGCGCGCGCTGCGCGCCGGCCTCGACGCGGTGTGGCGGGCCACACGGCTGCACTGGACCGGCACTGAGCCGAGAGCCCGTCGAAAGTGAAGAAGGGGAGGAAAATGCGCGTCCGATTGATTCTTGCGACGGCCTTGTCGTCGGTTCCGGCCGTGGCCTTCGCTCATCCGGGAGGGCCTGGGGCGCTCGGCTTCACAGAAGGGTTCCTGCATCCGCTCACCGGATTGGACCATCTGACCGCCGCGGTCATTGTCGGGCTCTTGGCGGCGCTCGCGCGTCCGGCGGGAGCGGTGTTGGGCGCCTTCCTGGGCGCGCTCGCGGCGGGCCTTTTCATGGGCACTGCCCTGCCGCTGATCGCATCCGCCGCCGAGATCGGCATCCTGCTGACATTCGCCGCGCTCGCCGGCGCCTTCATCCTCCGCAAGACCCGAGCATGGATCGTGCCCCTCGGAGCGGGGGTAACCGGCCTCGCTCACGGCCTGGCGCATGGGGCGGATGGTGCGGGCGCCGCCGCCTTCGCCGCGGGCGTGCTGGCGGCGACGGCGGCGCTGGTCCTCGCCGGCTGCCTGGTCGGCATTGGTTGCGGCGGCTGCGCCGCGGGGGGTTCGGCG
>DATIDB010000100.1:0-10651 GCA_035456545.1 Alphaproteobacteria bacterium
CGCGGAGGCGGGCTGGTGGTTCGATCTGCTCATGCTGGTTCTGATCCTCCTGTCCGCGCGGACGGCCTGGAACCGCGCCGAGGCGGTCGCGCGGGCCCCCTGATGCCGGAGGGCGATCTCTCGCGGCCGGTGCTGCTGGTCTTCATCGGCATCGCCGTGGCGCTGTTCGCCGCGACTCTGGTCGAGCGGCTCGGCGGCGATCGCCTGCCTCGGGACATTCGCCCGCGCCTCAAGGCCTGGTGGGGCATGGTCGCGATCTACGGCGCCGCCGCCCTCATCGGCCGCACCGCCTCGATCGTGCTGATCGCCGTCACCAGCTTCCTTGCGCTGAAGGAGTATCTGACGCTGATCCCGACGCGGCGGGCGGACCGCGCGGTGCTGCTCGTCGCCTATCTCGCCATCCCGCTGCAATTCTATTGGGTCGCGATCGGTTGGTACGGGATGTTCATCATCTTCGTCCCGGTCTACATGCTCCTTCTCCTGCCCGTGCCGATGCTGCTGATCGGCGAGACGGGCGGTTTTCTCAAGGCGGTCGGCACCCTGCATTGGGGGCTGATGACCTGCGTCTTCAGCCTCGCTCACGCCGCTTATCTTCTGGTGTTGCCGCCCCTGCCCCAAGCGCCCGCGGGCGGGCCGGGCCTCTTGCTCTTTCTCCTGGTCCTCACCGAATCGAACGACGTCGCGCAGTATGTCTGGGGCAAGACGCTCGGCCGCAGGAAGATCATCCCGAAGGTTTCGCCCAACAAGACGCTGGAAGGGCTTCTGGGCGGCGTCGCGACCACGGTGGCCCTGGCCATAGGCCTTGCGCCGCTCCTGACGCCCTTCGATCTTCCGCGCGCGGCGCTGGCGGGCTTCGGGATCGGCATCGCCGGATTCATCGGCGATGTGGCGATCTCGGCGGTGAAGCGCGATCTCGGCGTGAAGGATACCGGCACGCTGCTGCCCGGCCATGGCGGCATGCTCGACCGGCTGGACAGCCTGACCTACACCGCGCCGCTGTTCTTCCATGCCGTCTGGTACGGATACTACTGAGCTGCGCCCGCCGGCGGGCGTGCTGCGCCGCGCCTTCTTTCTGTGCGTGGTGCGGCCGCTGGTCTTCGTGGTGCTCGGGGTCAATCTGCGCCATGGCGAGCGATTGCCACGGCAAGGCCCGGCGATCCTCGTGGCCAATCACAACAGCCATCTCGACACGCTGGTGCTGATGACGCTGCTGCCGCACCGGCTCCTGCCGAAGATCCGCCCCGTGGCGGCGCTCGACTATTTCCTCAAGACGCGCTGGCTCGCCTGGTTCGCGACGCGGATCGTCGGGATCATTCCGCTCGACCGCAAGCCGAAACCGGGAGGCGATGCCTTGGCCCTGCCCGATGCGGCGCTCACGCGCGGCGACATTCTGATCCTCTTCCCGGAAGGCAGCCGCGGCGAGCCCGAGCGGCTGCAGGCCTTCAAGACCGGCGTCGCCCATCTGGCCAAGCGGCACCCCGCCGTGTCGGTGACGCCCGTCTTCCTGCACGGACTCGGCAAGGCGCTGCCGAAGGATGCGGTCCTCCTCGTGCCCTTCTTCGTCGACGTCTTCGTGGGCGAGCCGGTCGCCTGGACCGGCGAGCGCGCGGAGTTCATGGCGCGGCTCGAGCGCGCGATGCGCGACCTCGCCGCCGAATGCCGCGCGCCGGCATGGGACTAGGCGCCGCCGCGCTGCTCTTCGCCTGGGGCTTCGCCGAGGCGACGGTCTTCTTCATCGTGGCCGACGCGGCGGTGGGTTGGATCGCGCTCCGGCGCGGGGCGAAAGCGGGGTTGAGAGCCGCCTTCGTCGCCGCGGCGGGAGCGGTACTGGGGATTGCGCTCCTCTATGGCTGGGCCGCGCGCGATCCCCAGGCGGCGCTGTCCCTGGTCGATGCGGTGCCCTTCGTCACGCCCGAGCTGATCGAGGGCATGCGCGCGGGGCTTGCCGCCGACGGGGCTGAAGCGGTGCTCGCTGCCGGCGCGACGGGCGTGCCGATCAAGATCGCCGCCGCGCTCGCGCCGGCATCGGGGATCGGCATCGCGGCATTTCTCAGCCTAGGATTTGCGCAGCGGCTGGCGCGCTTCTCCGCCGTGGCCCTTTTGGCCGCCGGGATCGCGCGCCTCCTGCCGGACCGATGGACCGCAGGCATGAGGCTGGCGCTGTGGACCGGGTTCTGGATCCTGTTCTACGCGGTCTACTGGACGATGCTGCTCTAAAGCCGCGCCGCCGCTTCCAGGAACGCGCGGATGCGATCGGGATTCTTCACGCCCGGCCGGTCCTCGACGCCGGAGGAGACGTCGACCGCGCGCGCGCCGGTGACCCTCACCGCCTCGGCGAGGTTCGATGCGGTGAGCCCGCCGGACAGCATCCAAGGGATTGGCCAGCTCCGGCCGGAGAGGATGCGCCAATCGAAAGAGCGCGCATTGCCGCCGGGCAGCGCGCCGGGCTCTTGCGGCGGTTTGGCGTCGAAAAGCAGCCAGTCGGCGACGCCCTGATACGCCGCGACGGCGTCGAGATCGCCGGGCTCGGCGACGCCGAACGCCTTCATCACCGGCAATCCGAAGCGCTCCCTGATCTCCCGGATGCGGTCCGGGCTGTCGCGTCCATGGAGCTGCAGCAGCGTGAGGGGGACCTTGCTCAGCACGGTGCGGAGCGTGGCGTCGTCGGGGTCGACGAAGAGGCCGACGCGGCCGACCCGCTCGGGCACCAGCGCCGCGAGCTGCGCGGCCGTCTCGGGCGACACGGCGCGCGGGGAGGGCGGGTAGAAGACGAGGCCGATGAAGGCCGCGCCGCCCGCGGCCGCAGCGACCGCCGCCACGGGACTGTTGATGCCGCAGATCTTGGCGAGGGTCATGAGGGCCCCGCTTTCGCGATCTCGTCGAGGATGCGGGCCAGCGCCGCCGACGGATCGGGCGCGGCCGTCACCGGTCGTCCGATGACCAGCCAGTCCGCTCCAAGCCGCGCCGCCTCGCCTGGTGTCATGACGCGGGCCTGATCGCCGGCCTCCGCGCCGGGTGGCCGCAGTCCCGGGACCACGAGGCGAAACCCCGAGCCAAGTCGGGTTTTCAACAACGCGATCTCATGGGGCGAGCACACCGCTCCGTCGAGCCCCGCATCGCGCGCGAGCCGCGCGAGGCGCAGCGCCTGCTCGGCGGCGGGCCGAGCCTCGCCGATCTCGGCCAGCGCTGCGTCGTCGAGCGAGGTCAGGACGGTCACGGCGATCAGAGAGGGGCGGGATCGCGCGCCCTCGATCGCGCTTCGGGCCGCCTCCATCATCGCGCGGCCGCCGGCGGCGTGGACGGTCAGGATGTCGGGCGCCACGGCGAGGGCCGAGCGGACCGCCCCGGCCACCGTGTTCGGGATGTCATGGAATTTGAGGTCGAGGAACAGCGCCTGTCCCGGCCGACGTATGCGCTCGACGCCGGCGGGGCCGCTCGCGGTGAAGAACTCGAGACCGATCTTGACCCCCGCCCCAGTCCCGATGGCGCGCGCAAGATCGCCGGCGCGGGCCGCATCGGGCGTGTCGAGCGCTATGAAGAGGCGCGGCAGAGCCATGGCGGCGGGGACTATGGCCGCACTGGACGGCCAATGCAAATCGAGGTCTATGATCGCGACGTCATGAGCGAAGTCCCAATCATAGCAGCCGCCGATCTCGTGCCGCGCCCGTGGAAGAACGGCGGCGGCGTCACCTGGGAGATCGCCATCGATCCTCCGGGCGCGAACCTGGAGGATTTCCGCTGGCGAATCAGCCGCGCGCGGATCGAGGCGGACGGGCCGTTCTCGATCTTCCCCGGCTGCGAGCGCTGGATCACCTGCATCGAGGGCGCGGGCTTCGCGCTGCATTTCGACGACGGCGTGAAGCTGCCGGTGCCCCCGATGATGCCGGTGCGCTTCTCCGGCGACCGGCCGGTCACCTGCCGCCTCGCCGAAGGCCCCTGCACCGACATCAACCTGATCTTTCGGCGCGACCGGGTTCGGGCGGAGGTCGCGATCGTGGATGCTCCAAGGGAACTCCCGGCGGGCGCGGGCTCGGCCATCAACCGCGGCGGCGAGATTCTGGTCCGGCTCGACGCGGCGCGCGCTCTTAGCGCGGCGCTGAAGGCCCTTTGACTTGAAGCCTGGGGTCTAGCTCCGCGGAGAGGCGCTCAGCGCCGCGCTCGACGGCATCGCGGCCGGAGCCGGAAGGGAGGGTTCAGGGGGGAGGGCCGGCGCGCTTCTGCGGCGCGCCTCGGCCAGCTCGCGCGAGAGCATGTCGGCCTCCGCGGTCAGCCGCCGCGCGCGACGGCGATGCGGCGCGCCCGCGAGCCAGGCCACGGCCCCGCCGATGAGGAATCCGACGAACAGGCTCCCGAGCACCAGGAGATAGGCGGGCAGGACCGGGTGCGAGGGGAAGGGGAAGAGATCGATCTCGACGGGCGTGCGGTTGGAGACGGCGAAAACCACAACGGCCAAGGTCACCGGCAGCGTCACGAGCCAGGAGAGATGCTTCACCGCACCCTCGCTTGATGGGTCACAGCTCGCCGTTCAGGCGATCGCGCAACTGCTTGCCGGTCTTGAAGAAGGGGATCGACTTCTGCGCCACATCGACCGCGGCGCCCGTGCGCGGATTGCGCCCGGTGCGCGAGTCCCGCCGGCGGACGGAGAACGCGCCGAAGCCGCGCAGCTCGACGCGGTCTCCGCGCGCAAGCGCCCGGGTGATCTCCTCGAAGATGGTGGAGACGATTCGCTCGACATCGCGCTGGTAGAGATGCGGATTGAGCTCGGCGATCTTGAGGATCAGCTCCGACTTCGTCATGCCTATGATTGCCTCGACTTCCGTCCGATGCCGGCGGCGTGCATAGCCCGCCGCCCCCCGCGCCTGTTCTGCCGCGCCTCGTTTGAGAACCGTCGCGCCGCCCTTTATGCTCGGCCAGCCTGCCCCGCGGCCCCTCGGCTGTCAAGATTGCCCCGTGATTTCAATTATTTCGCGGGAAAGCTATTGACGGGCGATTTTCAGGGCCGCGGAGGCGGGCGGCTGGCCGGCCGGGCGCGTCTCGGGCGGGGTCACGATGCCGCCGGAGATCACCATCTTGATGCCGTCCTCGATCGACATCTCCAGAAGGACGATGTCGCGCCGGGGCACGAAGAGCAGGAACCCTGAGGTCGGGTTCGGCGTGGTGGGCAGGAAGACGTTCAGAACCTCGTCCGAGGTGCGCTCCTGCACCTCGCCGACCGTGGTGCCGGTGATGAAGCCGAGCGACCAGATTCCGCGCCTTGGGTATTCGATGAGGCAGACCTGGCGGAACGCCGTCGATTTTTGCGCCAGCACCGTCTCGAAGATCTGCTTGGTCGCGCCGTAGATCGAGCGCACGACGGGCATGCGCGCCAGCACCGCATCGTTGATGCGAACGATGACGCGTCCCAGATATCCCGCGGTCGCCGCTCCGATGAGGATCAACACCGCCACCGCGATGACCAGCCCCAGCCCCGGGATGCCGAAGGGCAGGTAGCTCTCGGGGTTGTAGCGCTCCGGCAAGAGGCCGCTGACGCGACGATCGACGAAAGAGACGATCAGCCACACGATGTAGAAGGTGATGGCGACCGGTGCGGTCACCAGAACGCCGGCGAGAAAATAGGCGCGCAAGCGCGCCAGGAGCCCGAGATGGAAGGGCTGGCGGGAGCGTTCGGCTGACGGCGGCGGCGCGCCGGCTGATCTGGATTGATCCTCGCTCATTGGCGCATCGATCCCTGCTTCTGAGGGCATCATAAAGGAGAAGGCCGCCCGCTGCCCTCAGCCCGGGCGGCTAGGCGGCCCCCTTTGTCGGTCGGACCTTCCTTACGGAAGGGCGCGGATCACTCTTCCTCGTCCTTGTCGTCGTCCTTCGCGGTGCGCTCGGCCCGCGCCTTGGAGATCGCCGCACCCAGGATGTCGCCGAGGCTGGCGCCCGAATCGGAGGAGCCGAACTCGGCCATGGCCTGCTTGTCCTCGTCGATCTCGCGGGCCTTGATCGAGAGCGTGACCTTGCGGGTCTTGGCGTCGATCTGCGTCACCTTGGCGTCGACCTTCTCGCCGACGGCGAAGCGGTCGGGCCGCTGCTCGGAGCGCTCGCGGGCGAGATCGCCCTTGCGGATGAAGCCGGTGAGGCCGTCCGCGAGGCTCACCTCGATGCCGCCCTCGTTGAGGCCCGTGACCGTGCAGGTGACGACCGAGCCCTTCTTCACCGTCTGGGCCGCGCCGGCCAAGGGGTCGGGCGAAAGCTGCTTGATGCCGAGGCTGATGCGCTCCTTCTCGGCGTCGATGTCGAGCACCTTCACGCGCACGCGCTCGCCCTTCTTGTAGCTCTGGATCGCCTGCTCGCCCGGCTTCTGCCAGTCGAGGTCGGAGAGATGGACCATGCCGTCGATCTCCCCCGGAAGGCCGACGAAGAGGCCGAACTCGGTGATGTTCTTGACCTCGCCCTCGATCTCCGAACCGGCCGGATGGCGCTCGGCGAAGGCGGCCCAGGGATTGTCGAGGCACTGCTTCAGCCCGAGGCTGATCCGGCGCTTGACCGGATCGACGTCGAGCACCATCACCTCGACCTCCTGGCTGGTCGAGACGATCTTGCCCGGATGCACGTTCTTCTTCGTCCAGCTCATCTCCGAGACATGGACGAGGCCCTCGATCCCCGGCTCCAGCTCCACGAAGGCGCCGTAGTCGGTGATATTCGTCACGCGGCCCTTGAAACGGGCGCCGACCGGGTACTTCGCCTGCACGCCCTCCCAGGGATCGGCCTCGAGCTGCTTCATGCCGAGGCTGATGCGCTGAGTCTCCGGATTGAAGCGGATCACCTGCACCTTGACGTTCTGGCCGATCGAGAGCGCCTCGGAGGGATGGTTGATCCGCCGCCAGGCGATGTCGGTGACGTGCAGGAGACCGTCGACGCCGCCCAGATCGACGAAGGCGCCGTAGTCGGTGATGTTCTTGACGACGCCGTTCAGCACCTGGCCTTCGGCGAGGCTGGCGACCAGCTCGTTGCGGGCCTCGGCGCGGCTCTCCTCGAGCACGGCGCGGCGCGAGACGACGATATTGCCGCGGCTCCTGTCCATCTTCAGGATCTGGAAGGGCTGCGGGGAGCCCATGAGCGGGCCGATGTCGCGCACCGGGCGGATATCGACCTGGCTGCCGGGCAGGAAGGCGACGGCGCCGTTGAGGTCGACGGTGAAGCCGCCCTTCACGCGGCCGAAGATATTCCCTTGCACGCGCTGGTTCTGCTGGAAGGCCTTCTCGAGCTGGGTCCAGGCCTCCTCGCGGCGGGCCTTCTCGCGCGAGAGCATCGCCTCGCCGTTCTTGTCCTCCATCCGCTCCAGATAGACCTCGACGGTGTCGCCGACCTTGATCTCGGGGCGCTGCCCGGGCGCGGCGAACTCCTTCAGCGCGATGCGGCCCTCGGATTTGAGGCCGACATCGACCACGGCGCTGTCATTCTCGATGGCGACGACGCGCCCGCGTAAGACGGCGCCTTCCAGGCTGCGGGCTTGGCCCAAGGATTCGTCGAGAAGTGCGGCGAAGCTTTCGGAGCTCTTCTCCCTGCTTGCGGTAGCGGAGGCTTTGGCCATGAACGGTTCAGTCCTTTCCAACACAAAATGGTTTATCCGGCCAGCCGGTTGGTTCCGGCGGTCTTGCCAGGAGGCGTCCAGGTGATCCCCTAAGCCGGCGGTCGAAGGCCGCCGCGCCGCCGGATGTAAGCGAGCGCGGTTTCGAACACCTCGTCGGGATCGAGCGCCGAGGTGTCCAGCACGAGGGCGTCCGGCGCCGGCCGGGACGGGGCGACCGCACGGCTTTCGTCGCGGCGGTCGCGCTCCTTCATGTCCTCGAGGACGCGCGCATATATACTGTCCGAGCCGCGCGCGATCAACTCCTCATGCCGCCGGCGGGCCCGCACATCGGGGGTGGCGGTGACGTAAAGCTTGGCTTCGGCCCCCGGCCAGACCACGGTGCCGATGTCCCGGCCGTCGAGGACCGCCCCCTTCGCCCCTTCCGGAGGATGCTCGGCGAAGCGCCGCTGGAAGCCCAAAAGCGCCTCCCGCACCTCAGGGATGGCGGCGACGATGGACGCCGCCTGGCTGACCTCCTCCTCGCGCAAGTCCGGCCGGGTCAGGTCGTCGGCGGTAAGGGTGCGGGCCACCGCCGCGGCCGCCGCGGCATCGGCCGGATCGCCGCCGGCCTCCAGGAGCCTCGAGGCGACCGCGCGGTAGATCTGCCCGGTGTCGAGATAGGCCAGGCCCAGGGCCAGGGCCAGGCGCCGGGCGAGCGTGCCCTTGCCCGAGGCGGAGGGCCCGTCGACCGCGACGATCATGCGGGAGGGGTCGCCTCGGCGATCTCCGCGCCGAGGCCGTTCATCAGCGCCGCAAAGCCGGGGAAGCTGGTCTCGATCGGCGCGGCGTCGTCCACCGTCACCGGCTCCTTGGCGCCGATGCCGAGCACGATGAACGCCATGGCGATGCGATGGTCGAGGCGGGTGGCGATGCGGGCTCCCCCTTTGGGAGGCGCGCCTGCGCCCTCGACCGTCAGGCTATCGGGCCCGGTCTCGACCTTGACCCCGCAGCGCGCGAGGCCCTCGGCGATGGCGGCAAGACGGTCGCTTTCCTTCACCTTCAGCTCGGCGAGGCCGCGCATGACGGTGCGCCCCTCGGCGAAGGCGGCGGCGACGGCGAGGATCGGGTATTCGTCGATCATCGAGGGTGCGCGGCTCGCCGGCACCTCGATCCCGCGCAGCCTGCCGGCGCGGATCAGGAGATCGCCGACCGGCTCGCCGGCTTCGGCGCGCGCATCGAGCGTCTGGATCTCCGCCCCCATCTCGCGCAGCGTCTCATAAAGGCCGGTGCGGTGCGGGTTCAGGCCGACGCCCTCGAGCCGCAGCTCCGATCCCGGGCGGATCAGCGCGGCGACGGCCGGGAAGGCCGCCGAGGACGGATCGGCTGGCACCCGGATGCGACGCCCTTTCAGCTCCGGCTGGCCCTCCAGCGTCGAGGCGCGGGCGCCGTCGGGCTCCCGCTCGATCGAGAGCCGCGCCCCGAAATGCCGGAGCATGAGCTCGGTATGGTCGCGCACCGGCTCGGGCTCGATCACGCTCGTCGAGCCGGGCGTATTGAGGGCGGCCAGCAGAACCGCCGATTTCACTTGCGCGGAGGCGACGGGAAGGCGGTAGCGGATCGGCATCGGCTCGGCCGCGCCGGTGATTGCAAGCGGCAGCCGCCCGCCCGCGCGCGCCGTGAACCCGGCCCCGATCTCGGCGAGGGGCTGGATCACGCGCCCCATCGGCCGTCGCCTGAGCGAGGCGTCCCCCGTCAGGCAGGCGGTGAGGGGATGGCTCGCCAGAAGGCCGAGGAGCAGCCGCGCCGAGGTCCCGGAATTGCCGAGATCGAGCACGTCCTCCGGCTCGATCAGGGCGCCGACCCCGCGGCCTTCGGCGCGCCAGACGCCGTCCGCGCCGCGCTCGACCTCAGCGCCCAGGAGGCGCATCGCCGCCGCGGTGCGCAGGACGTCCTCCCCCTCGAGCAGGCCATGGATTTCGCTCGTTCCGAGCGCGACGCCGCCCAGCATCAGCGCACGGTGCGAGATCGACTTGTCGCCGGGCACGCGCGCCCGCCCGGAGATCGGGCCGGCGGGCCGGGAGATCAAAGGTCGGGGCGGCGCGTCGGCGTGCATGAGCTTTCGCAGGAGGGCCGCCTGGAGCGGCTGCTTACGCCGCGCGGAAGGGCGGTCTTTCGAGAACCGTTCCTAGCATGCGGCCGGCCCCGCGCAAATCCTTTGACATCGGCCGGGAGCCCATGGCATCTCCGCGCCGTTTTTCCGCGAAGCACGATCCTGCAGGAGAGAGGTTTGCCTTGGCCAAGCCGGAATGGGGCGCCAAACGCATCTGCAATAGCTGCGGCACGCGTTTCTACGATCTCATGCGCGACCCGATCGTCTGCCCGAGCTGCGGGGCGGAGTTCGATCCGGAAGCCCTGTTGAGGACCCGCCGCAGCCGCTCCGTGGTGAGCGAGCGCGAGCCCGTCGCCGCGGTCGTGGCCGAAACGCCCGAGCCCGAGGTCGCCGAGGAAGAGGCGGCCGTGGTCGAAGCCGAGGTCGAGGAGGAAGCCGATCAGGAGGACGCTGGCGAAGCGGCCGAAGCCGAGGAGGGCGAGGAGGGCGAAGAGGAGGGCGAGGAGGAGGAAGAGGACCTCATCGAAGACGCCTCGGAGCTCGGCGAGGATGAGGACGACATGGCCGAAGTCATCGACCAGGTCGATCCCGAAGACGATCGCTGAGCCGTCCACCAAGCTCCGAGTTTTCGCTTGCCACAGGGCGGCGGGCTTGAATAGCTTCTCGGCTCGATTTTGCGGGACCACGGCGCTCCCGAGCGCCGAGGCCGCGACTTTTGCGGGGCCGTAGCTCAGTTGGGAGAGCGCTACAATGGCATTGTAGAGGTCAGGGGTTCGATTCCCCTCGGCTCCACCAGTCAAAGCAAAGGCTTAGGTGAAAGTTCGCCGGAGCCTTTTATTTCCAGGTAAGCAAAAGGTAAGCTGCCGCTCGAATCATGGGGGCGGGCACATGATCGAGAACGAGGAACGAAGGGCAGCGGCTCTCTTGGGCAAGGCTGCACTGGTCAAGATCGCGACAGGCCGGATCTCGCGGCAGGAGATGAT
>DATIDB010000101.1:0-3853 GCA_035456545.1 Alphaproteobacteria bacterium
GTACGCGCCGGGCTCGTACTCGGTGAACATCTCGACCGAGCGCAAGGTGACCTCGTTGCGCCAGTTGGGCGCGCGCGTGCGTCCGGTCTCGCTGAACCAGGCCCAGGAATCGGGCGTGGGCAGCACGGCGGGCGCCGCGGGGTCCTCGGTCACGACCGGGATCATGCCGGGCGCCTTGCCCTGGTAGCGGGCGCGGCGGTCCTGCTCGAACATGCCTTGGACCGGCCCCCACATGTCCGCGCGGATCAACCGACGGGCGTTGCGGTGCCCGCTGATGAGCGGCACCTGCGATGCCACGCATTTGACGCGCCGGTCGGTCGCGCCGACGACGATCACATGCCCGCCGCTATAGCTCGAACCCCAGATGCCGATCCGCTCGGGATCGGTCTCCTCCAAGGTCTCGGCGAAGGTGATGGCGTCGCGGTAATCGCGCACCTGTTGCCAGGGGTCGATCTCCTGGCGCGGCTCGCCGCCGCTCTCGCCGAAATTCCGGTTGTCGAAGACGAGCGCCGCGAGCCCCGCGCCTTCGAAAGCCTCGGCGAAGCGGTCGAGATACATCTCCTTCACGGCGGAGAAGCCATGCGCCATGACGATGGTCGGCACACGGCCGGACCGGCGCTCGGGCAGATAGTGCCAGCCGCGCAGGGTCGTGCCGTCCTCGGTCCTGAGGGCGATGTCTTTGCGCATCATCGAACCTCCCGGGCTTGGCCGGCGCCAAGCCGGAGCGCTGCGCCGGCCGATGGGGAGCGGTTCGCTCCAGCCTGAAGGAATGGACTATGCGCGCGGGCGGCGAGACCTCGCCATCGCCCGGAGGGGCTAAGGCCGGAACTCCGGCCCCATCGGCATGAGGCGGATGCCTGGACGAAGGCGCTTGTAGGGCAGCGTGGTGTGGTCGATGGGATTCGCGCCCGGCGCGGCCACGACCAGCACCTCGGCCGCGATCGGCTGGAAGTCGGCGCGGAAATGCACCGAGCTTTTCAGCACCAGCACGCGCTTTTCGGCCGGCTCGATCCCGACATGGCGGAACATCGCCTGATCGGCGGCCTGCACCTTCTTCGAAGCGACCACGACCTCGACCCCGCCGATGGCGAGCCGAGCCATCGGGCCAAGCTCCATGCGGCTGCCGCCGTAGAACGGACCCGTCGCGGTGAAGCTGCCGTCGCCGAGGGCGGCCACGCGGAACGTGCCCTGGTACGGCCGCTTGTCCGAGCGGCCGCCGAGCTTCACCGAAATCTCCGCCCCGCGCCCGGCGCGATGCGCGGTGCGCGCCGTCTCCGGATCGGCGACGAGCCCCATGGCGGCGTTCTCGGCCCGCTCGGCCAGAAGCGCCTCCAGCATGCCGACGGTGTCGGAATCGGTCCCCGCTCCGGGATTGTCCTGCGTATCGGCGAGCACCACCGGCCGGCCGTCGCTCGCGTCCATCGCATGGCGGACCGCCTCGCGCGGCTCCCAGGCCTTGCCGCGGAAATCCGGCTCCGCCGCCTCGATATCCCGGGCCAGCGTCTCGACCGCATGCTCGGCGGCCTCCTTCTCCCAGCCATAGCCCACGACCGAAGGGGCGGAGTGACGGATATCGGCGGGCGCGAAGCCGGCGTTGAAGGACAGGCTGACGATGGGATCGCGTTCGCGCGCCTCCAGGCTGGCATAGATCGCCTGCGCCGGCTCGATCAGCGTGCATTGCCAGACGCCGGGAATGAGGAAAGGAATTTGCCGGAACCCCTTGAACGGCTTGCGGCCGACGCGGAACAACCGCGCCAGCAGAAAGGCCGCGCGGCCGCCGGTCTGCGCCATGTCGACATGCGGATAGGTCCGATAGGAGACCAGGAGATCGGCGTGCTTCATCATCTCCGGCGTGACATTGGCGTGCAGATCGAGGCTCGCCACCAGCGGCAGCTCCGGGCCGATGAGCGCACGGATGCGGCGCAAGAGCTCGCCCTCGCCATCCTCGAAGCTCTCGATCACGGCCGCGCCGTGCAGGTCGAGATAGAGCGCGTCGATGCCGCGCGCTGCCTTCAAGTCCTCAAGAAGCATGCCGGAGATGCGCTCGAAGGCGCTGTCGGTGACCTGCGCGGAGGGCGAGGCCTGCGCATAGGTCAGCGGCGCCAGCTCCCAGCGCAGCGAGCGGGCGGCATCGATGAAGCCCGTGATGGGGATGTTCATGCCGGCGACGGTGTCGAAGATCTTCGGCCCGCGCGTCAGGCCCGGCCAGCCGCCGCCCTTCTCGAAATGCTCGAAGCGCGCGCGGGTCGGCGCGAAGGTGTTGGTCTCGTGCTGAAAGGCGCCGACGGCGATACGGGGCATCAGGTCACTCCGGCGCCATGCCCTTTTCGGCCAGCTCCTTGATCGCGCCCGGGGTCTTCTTCAGCTGCGAAAGGCCCATCCCGCGCAGCACGTTGGGCGCCTTGGTGAACTGGATGTTCTCATAGCCGACGATCTCGATGCGGTTGCCCCAGGGATCGAGGAAGTCGAGGAACGGCCCGGGCACGATCTCGACGCCCGCCTCGATCAGGGCCTTGCGCACGGCCTCCTTGTCGTCGACGACAAGGCCGAAATGCCGGCCGTCATCGGCTGGCTGCTTGCGGCCCTTCTGCAGCGCGATGAATTGATCGCCGAGATCGATGAAAACCGCGTCCTCCTCCCGGCCGCGCAACTCGAACTCGAACAGGCGGCCGTAGAAGGCGAGCGCCTCGTCGAGATCGCCGACCTCGAGCGCGATATGGTTGAAGCCGATCGCGCGTGCTTTCTTGGTGCGCATGGGAAGCCTCCCCTCCTGAGTCACCCTTCGAGGCTCGGCCTTCGGCCTCGCGCCTCAGGGTGAGGATTCAAGAAAGCTCCACATCCTGAGGTGCCCGCCGCAGGCGGGCCTCGAAGGATGAGGAGCCAGGCTCAAATCTCCGCATAGACATGCGTCTCGGCCTGGGCGCCGGGATGGGTGACCGCGCCCTTCTCGGCATCGCCGACGAGCTGCGCGTATTTCCACAAGGCGCCCGACTGGAAATCGTGGCGACGCGGCTTCCAGGCCTTGTGGCGCGCGGCCATCTCGTCATCCGACAAATCGACGTCGAGCGTACCCTTCTCGGCGTCGATGCGGATCTTGTCGCCGTCCTTGAGCAGGCCGATCGGCCCGCCGACCGCCGCCTCCGGCCCGACATGGCCGATGCAGAAGCCGCGGGTCGCGCCGGAGAAGCGCCCGTCGGTGATGAGCGCGACCTTCTCGCCGAGGCCCTTGCCGTAGATGAGGCTGGTGGTCGAGAGCATCTCGCGCATGCCGGGACCGCCACGCGGGCCCTCGTAGCGGATGACGATGATCTCGCCCTCCTTGATGCGGTCCTGATCGACCGCGGCGAAGGCGTCCTCCTCGCAATCGAACACGCGCGCCGGGCCGGTGAATTGCAGCCGCTTCATGCCCGCGACCTTCACGATCGCGCCCTGCGGGGCGAGGTTGCCCCGGAGGCCCACCACGCCGCCCGTCGGCGAGAGCGGGTTGGAGGTCGGGCGGATCACGTCCTGGTTCGTCGGGAACTTCACGTCGGCATGGTTCTCGGCGAGCGTCTTGCCGGTGACGGTGAGGCAGTCGCCATGGAGATAGCCGCCGTCGAGCAGCGCCTTGATCAGCACCGGCACGCCGCCGACCTCGAACATGTCCTTGGCGACGTAGCGGCCGCCGGGCTTCAAGTCGGCGATGTAGGGCGTGCGCTTGAAGATGGCGGCGACGTCGTGCAGGTCGAACTCGATCCCCGCCTCATGGGCGATCGCCGGCAGGTGCAGACCGGCGTTGGTCGAGCCGCCCGAGGCCGCGACGACCGTGGCGGCGTTCTCCAGCGCCGCGCGGGTGACGATGTCGCGCGGCCGG
>DATIDB010000102.1:0-2143 GCA_035456545.1 Alphaproteobacteria bacterium
CATCGTCGGCATGACATATTCCGCGCCGGCGCGGATGCCGGTCGGCCAGCGCGCGGTGATAGTCTTGAGCTTGGTGTAGAAACGCACGCCTTCGGGCCCGTGCATGTGCTGGTCGCCGAAGAGCGAGCGCTTCCAGCCGCCGAAGCTGTGATAGGCCACGGGCACCGGGATCGGCACGTTGACGCCGACCATGCCGATCTTGATGTTGGAGGCGAACTCGCGCGCGGCGTCGCCATCGCGGGTGAAGATCGCCGCGCCGTTGCCGTATTCGTGCTCGTTGACGAGCTTGACCGCGCTGTCGAAATCCGGCGCGCGCACCACCGAGAGCACGGGGCCGAAGATCTCCTCCTTGTAGATGCGCATCTCGGGCGTGACCTCATCGAATAGGCAGCCGCCCAGGAAGAATCCGTTCTCGTAGCCCTGCAGCTTGAGGCCCCGCCCGTCGACGCAGAGCTTGGCGCCTTCCTCGATGCCGAGATCGACATAGCCCCGGACCTTGTCGAGATGCGCCTTGGTGACGAGCGGTCCCATCTCGGCCTCGGGGTCGGTGCCCGGCCCCACTTTCAGCGCCCGCACGCGCGGGGCGAGGCTTTCGATCAGCTTGTCGCCGATCGCGCCGACGGCGACCGCGACCGCGACCGCCATGCAGCGCTCGCCGGCCGAGCCGTAGCCCGCGCCCATGAGGGCGTCGGTCGCCTGCGCGAGGTCGGCGTCCGGCATCACCACCATGTGGTTCTTCGCCCCGCCGAGGGCCTGCACGCGCTTGGCGTTGGCGGTGCCGCGGGAATAGATGTATTGGGCAATGGGCGTCGAGCCGACAAAGCTGATCGCCATCACGTCCGGATGATCGAGGAGGGCGTCCACCGCCTCCTTGTCGCCATTGACGACGTTGAGCACGCCCTCGGGCGCGCCCGCCTCGCGCAGGAGCTCGGCGATGAACAGCGGCGCGGAGGGATCGCGCTCTGAGGGCTTCAGGACGAAGGTGTTCCCGCAGGCGATCGCGATCGGGAACATCCACATCGGCACCATGGCCGGGAAGTTGAAGGGCGTGATCCCGGCGACGACGCCCAAGGGCTGGCGGATCGACCAGCTATCGACATTGGTGCCGACATTCTCGGTGAACTCGCCCTTGAGGAGCTGCGGTATGCCGCAGGCGAACTCCACCACCTCGAGGCCGCGCTGGATCGAGCCTTTCGCGTCGCTCAGGACCTTGCCGTGCTCGGCGGTCACCAGCTCGGCGATCTTGTCCATATTGGCTTCGAGCAGACCCTTGAAGCGGAAAAGGACACGCGCCCGCTGCATCGGCGTGACCTTCGCCCAGCTTGGGAAGGCGGCCTTCGCCACCGCCACCGCCTCGTTCACCTCGGCGGCGCTGGCCAAGGGCACCTTGCCCGAAATCTCGCCCGTGGCGGGGTTGAAGACGTCGCCGAAGCGGCCGCCCTTGGGGGCGAGGCGGCGGCCGTTCACATAGTGATGCAGGGTCTTGGTCATGGAACTCTCCGGGGATCGGGCTTTGCGGCCGAGACTAGCCGAGCGCGGGCGGCCGAGGCAAAGGCGAGAAGGGCTAGAGCTTCGCCCGACGCGGTCCGCTATAATCGGCAGACGCCCGGCGGAACCAGGAGGATCGGGCATGGCGAGGCGTGTTGCAGGCATGGCCGCGGCGCTGCTGCTGGCGGGAGCCGCCCCGGCGCTGGCTGAGGATGGGCGCGATCCCTACGCGCTGGATTGGCGCGGCTCGGCGCGGCAGGCGCTGGACCAGCTCGGCCAGGCGCTCGATGCCCTGGAGGGCATGGTCGAGCGGCTGCCGAGCTATGGCCGCCCCTATATCGACGAGGACGGCGACATCGTGATCCCGCGGCGGCAGGACCCGACGCCGCCCCGGCGCGCGCCGGGCGAGCCGGACATCGTCGAGATCTAGCGCTGAAGATTTCACCCTTCGAGGCTCGCTGCGCTCGCACCTCAGGGTGAGGAGGTTTTCGCTCTTCCCGCGTCCTCATCCTGAGGAGCGAGGCGTTAGCCGAGCCTCGAAGGAGAGGACGCGTATCCTCGCCGCGTCACCCATAGGCCCGCGGCGCGCCGAAATCGCCGACGGGCACGACATGGCTGGCGAGCGCGCCGCCGTGCCAGCGATGCAGGAGGAAAG
>DATIDB010000103.1:0-3929 GCA_035456545.1 Alphaproteobacteria bacterium
ATGTGGCGATGATGTCGTCGGCCTCGTAGCCCTCCATCTCGACGACCGGCACATTGAAGGCGCGCGCCGCCTCGCGCACCAGCTTGAACTGCGGGATGAGCTCCGAGGGCGGCTCCGTGCGGTTCGCCTTGTAGTCGCCGAACATCTGGTTGCGGAAGCTCGAGCGGCTCGCATCGAAGATGACGACGATGTGATCGGCCTCGGTCTCGTTGAGGAGCTTCATCAGCATGGTGGAGAAGCCGAGCACGGCGTTGATCGGCGTGCCGTCGCCGCGCGTGAGCGGCGGCAACGCGTGGAAGGCCCGAAAGAGGAATCCCGAGCCGTCGATCAGAAAAAGATGCCGATGCGCGCCCGACGCTTCAGCCGGGGCCGCCGCCGCGGATGTCTGTGCCATTGGCTAAGAGAATGGCCCGAGCATGGGGGAAGAGTCGAGGCCGGCTGCGGCGGTTCAGTGCGCCGCCGCCTTGGCGCCGGCCTTCAGCACGTATTTGCGACCGCAATAGGGGCAGTCCACCGCGCCGCGTTTCTCCATGGTCAAATAGACGAGCGGGTGGCCGAGCGCGCCCCCGCCGCCGTCGCAGCCGACGACCGCGGTCTCGACCTCGAAGATCTCGTGCGGGTCCATCCGATCTCCATCCCGAACCGTTGCAAGAGGAGGCCGGTCCACCCTCGAGTTGACCGGCCGTCGCGCCGGATGATAGGGAAGCCCTCGCGCTCCATCAACCAGGACCAGCCTTCCGCCCCGCCGCCGGCCGGGGGGCTGCCGAGCCGAGATGCCTCAGGATACGCCTCCCGAATACGCCATCTCCGTGCGCGGGCTGAACAAGGCCTATCCGACGCGAACGGGATGCAAGACCGCGCTGGTCGATATCGACCTGCAAATCCCCCGCGGCTGCCTCTTCGGGCTGCTCGGCCCGAACGGGGCGGGGAAATCGACGCTGATCAACGTCCTGGCGCAGCTCGTGCGCAAAAGCTCCGGCACGGCCGAGGTCTGGGGCTACGATATCGACAAGCATCCGCGCATGGCCGCCTCCTCGATCGGCGTCGTGCCGCAGGAGCTGAACATCGATCCTTTCTTCACGCCGCGCGAGCTCCTGGACTTGCAGGCCGGGCTCTACGGGGTGCCGAAGCGCGAGCGCCGCACCGACGAGATCCTGGCCGCGCTGCACCTCTCGGACAAGGCAAAGGCTTATGCGCGCACGCTCTCCGGGGGCATGCGCCGCCGGCTTCTGGTCGCGAAGGCCATGGTCCACGCCCCGCCTGTGCTGGTGCTGGATGAGCCCACCGCCGGGGTGGATGTCGAGCTGCGCCAGCAGCTCTGGGCCTATGTGAAGGATCTGAACCGGGCGGGGACGACGGTGCTCCTGACGACGCATTACCTCGAGGAGGCCGAGCAGCTCTGCGACCGCATCGCCATCATCCATCACGGGCGGCTGATCGCGAACGACAGCACCGAGGGGATGCTGCGCCGCCTCGACCGGAAGGAGCTGGCGCTGATCCTCGCCCGCGATCTTGCCGAGGTGCCGCCGAGCCTCGCCCGCTTCGCGCCGGAGCTGCAGAACCCGCGCCGCCTCGTCTTGCGCTATCGCCGAAGCGAGGCGAAGGTCAGCGATATCCTCTCCGCGGCAGGCGCGGCGGGGCTCGAGATCGTCGACCTCACCACGGAGGAGGCCGATCTGGAGGACATCTTCCTCCAACTCACACGCGATCCGCCGGTCGCGCCGGCCGGCGATCGCCGGGCCGCCGGACGGTGAGCGCCGGACGCCTCGCCGCTTTGGCGTTGACCGTGTCGCTCTGCGCCTGCGCGCCGAAGCTGCAGCCGATCGACCTGGTCAGCGTCGAGCCGCAGCTCACGCCCTTCCACCTCATCTCCGACGACGGCGCGGTGATGCCGGTGCGCGCCTGGCTGCCCGAGGGGCCCACGCGCGCCGTCATCCTCGCCCTGCACGGCTTCAACGACTACTCCAAGGCCTTCGATGATCCGGCGGCCGACTGGCGGAGCCTCGGGATCGCGACCTATGCCTACGACCAGCGCGGATTCGGGGCCGCGCCCTACCGAGGACATTGGGCGGGCGGGGACCGCATGGCGCGCGACGCCGGGGTCGCCCTTCGGCTGCTGCGGCGGCGGCATGCCGACGTGCCGATCTTCCTCTTGGGCGAGAGCATGGGCGCGGCGATCGCGCTGACGTTGGCGACCTCCGAAGAGCCGCCCCCCGTCTCGGGTCTGATTCTCATCGCGCCGGCGGTGCGCGGCCGTGCCGCGCTGGGCGGCCTCGCCTCCACCACGCTGTGGCTCGCGGGAAATACGATTCCCTGGTATCGGCTGACCGGGGAGGGCTTGAACATCCGCCCCTCGGACAACGCCGCGGTGTTGCGCGAGCTGTTCGAGGACCCGATGGTGATCAAGGCGACCCGGATCGACGCCATCTATGGATTGATCGATCTGATGGACGCCGCGGTCGCGGCCGGGCCGAAGCTGGCCGTGCCGACCCTGGTGCTCTACGGGGCCCATGAGGAGGTGGTCTCGGTCGATGCCGCGCGCGAGTTCATTGAGAGCCTGCCGAAGCCGCCCGCCCCGGTGCGCGTGGCCGTCTATCCGCAAGGATATCATCTGCTGCTGCGCGACCGCGGCGCGGAGACGGTGATCGGCGACGTGGCCGCCTGGATCGAGAGGCCGGGCGAGCCGCTCCCATCGGGCGCGGACGGAAGCGGGGTCGCGGCCTTCGTCGCCCGCTAGGGGACGGCTTCATGCAGGACCCCAGTCCGCGAAGCCCCGCTTAAGGCTTCGGCAGATAGCCGAACCGTTCCATGACCGGCCGATGCGCGTCGACGACGCGCTGCACCTGCTCGGGCGTGAGAACCTCGCGCCATTGCCCGGCGCGCCCTTCGCGGAAGAACCGCTCGGCGAAGTCGCTGCGCTCCTTGAAGCCCTGGGCTTCCTCCGCCTTGCGCAGCTCCTTGAAGCGGGAGCGCTCGATCGCCCGCCGGAGGCGGTTCGGCGGCGGGCGAAGACCGAGAAAGGAGGCGACGGCGCCGAAGGTCGCCTCCGGCCGCTCGATCATGTCCTCATAGCGCAGGACATGCAGTCCGGGATGGCGCCGCTGGGTCCAACTGGACACATGCTCCGACCAGCTTCCCAGGAGCTGATAGACGTTCTTGAGGGTGTTCGGATTGCCCGAGCGCGAGCTGTTGAGGATCTGGATGGTTTCATCGATCGTCTTGCCGAGGTGGTGGCTGTAGGAGATCGCCACATCCAAGGGGTTGCGCAGGAGGTAGATCGCGCCCGCCGTCAGCTCCAGGGTGATCATCGGCCCCTGCGAATCGGCCAGCAGCGCGTTGTGGGTCTTGACGAAGACATTGTCCGGAAAGGCGCGCGTCATCGCTTCGTGCGCCTTGCGGCGCACCCTGCCGACCTCCTCGAAGCTCCAGTCGCCGGGGGGGCGGCCGATGAGGCCCACGTACCACCCGGTCGCCGAATCGCCGATCGTGTAATCGTCGATGCGGTTCAGCTCGTAGCCCTCGGGCGGGTCGCGCAGGAGATTGTGCAGGAACGCCCTGAGCCAGGTGTTGCCCGATTTGGGGTAGGAGGCGAGCCAGATGATCTTGCCCATCAGGCCGGCTCCCCTGCTGGCGCGAGATAGCCGAAGCGCTCCATCACGGCGCGATGGGCATCGACGATCCGCCCGATTTGGCTCTCGTTGAGGAGTCCGCGCCACTGACCGGCGCGCCCTTCGCGGAAGAAGCGCTGCGCAAAGGCGCTCCGCTCTTTGAATCCATGCTGATCCTCGCGCTTGCGCAGGGCCTCGAACCGGCACAGCTCGAGGGCGCGCGCCACGCGCTCGGGCGGGGGCGCAAGCCGAGATACCGCAAGATCCCGCCGAAGCTGCGCTCGGGAGCCTCAAGCATGTCTTCGTAGCGCACGGCATGCA
>DATIDB010000104.1:0-3559 GCA_035456545.1 Alphaproteobacteria bacterium
GGGGCGTGGAGCACGGGCCGCGCATCTTCGCGCAATCGGGGTGCAACCACCGGCCGGAGATCGTGGGCGGCGTGGAGGAGCGGCGCGCCGCCGCGCTCTTGCGCGGGTTCTTCCGCGAGCGCCGCTGAATCTTGTCCGCGAAAACAAAGCGCCCTCCCGGCATGAGCTGCGGGGAGGGCGGGATGAGGCGAGACAGGAACCTTTGGGGAGGTTCCGAGGGCAAGTGCGTCAGGCGAGTTGCGGACGAACCCTCAGGCCCGCGCCGGGACTGCGGACATCCGGCCTTTGGCGGGCCTTGGGCAGCTCGATATTCACGGCCAGCATCGAGGAGATGCCGTCATTGGCCAGCTCGACCGTCAGCTTGTCCTCGTCGATCTCGACATATCGGGCGATCACGGCGATGAGGTCGCGCTGGAGCAGAGGCAGGTAATCGGGGCTCTCGCGCCCGACCCTGTCATGCGAGACGAGGATCTGCAGCCGCTCTTTCGCCTGGCTGGCGCTCCTGTCTCGCCTGAAGAAATCGAAAAGTCCCATCAAGCGGCCCTCCCCATGAGCCGCTGGAAGAGCCCGCGCCGCTCCGGCTTGAGGAACCGGTGCTCGATCGTCTCGCCGAGGAAGCGGCCGACGGCATCGTTATAGGCGCGGCCAGCCGGGGATTCCGGATCGAGCACGATCGGCAGGCCGATATTGGAGGCGCGCAGCACCGACGGGCTCTCCGGGATGATGCCGAGCAGCGGGATCGCCAGGATTTCCAGCACGTCCTCGAGCTTCAGCATCTCCCCCTTGGAGACCCGGGCGGCGTCGTAGCGGGTGAGGAGCAGGTGAGTCTTCACGGGCGACTCGCCGCGCTCGGCGCGCCGCGAGCGGCTGGAGAGCACGCCGAGGATGCGGTCGCTGTCGCGCACGGAGGAGACCTCGGGATTGGTCACCACCACTGCCTCGTCGGCGTAGTAGAGCGCCATCAGCGCGCCCTTCTCGATGCCGGCCGGGCTGTCGCAGACGATCATGTCGAACTCGGCCTTCAGCTCGTCGAGAACGCGGCCGACGCCTTCCTTGGTCAGCGCGTCCTTGTCGCGCGTCTGCGAGGTCGGGAGGATCCAGAGATTCTCCACCCGCTTGTCCTTGATCAGCGCCTGCTTCAGCCGGGCCTCGTTGTTGATGACATTGACGAAGTCGAAGACGACGCGCCGCTCGCAGCCCATCACCAGGTCGAGATTGCGCAAGCCCACGTCGAAATCGATGACGACCGTCTTCATCCCCTTGAGCGCGAGCCCCGCCGCGAGAGCGGCAGAGGAGGTGGTCTTGCCCACCCCGCCCTTGCCGGAGGTGACGGTGATGATTTTCGGCGCTGGCATGGCTCTCACCCTTTCGCTTCGCTAAGCTTTCAACTCCGCTCGCCGCCCGTCGCGAGCGGCTCGATCATCAGGAACCCGCCGTCCAGGAAGATCTGCGTCGGCTTGCCGGCGAGGCTCTGGTCCATGTCCTCGCTCACCCGGAAGCGGCCGGCGACGGAGACCAGCTCCGCCTCCAGGCTGCGGCAGAAGATGCGCGCGCCCTCATCGCCCCCGATGCCGGCGAGCGCGCGGCCGCGCAAGCGCCCATAGGCATGGATGTGGCCGTCGGCCAGGACCTCAGCTCCGGGGCTGACGGAGGAGAGGAGGACGAGGTCCCGGCCCTCGGCATAGATCTGCCCGCCCGCGCGGACGGGCTCGGAGATGACGAGCGCGGTCCGGCTGACCGCCGGCGCGGCGGCGGGCGGCGCCGCGATCGGCTTCACGGACGGCTGAGGAATGGGCTGGGGCTCCGCGGCCGGCGCCGGCGCAGCCTCGCGGCTTGGCTCCTGCACCGCCTGCGGGCGCGCGGCCGGCAAGAGGGCGAGGCCCGCATTGGCCGCGGCTTGCGCCTGCTCGGGCGTGGAGTTCATGACGCCGACCGGGATCAGCTTGTGCTGGCGCAGGCGATTGGCGAGCTCGGCGAAATTGATCGGCCGCGATTCGGCAAGGGCGGCGAGGTCGATCACCACCGGGGCGTTGCGGTAGAAGTTGGGCGCCTGGGCCAGGCGGTCCATCAGCCGGCGGAAGAGATCGGGAGCGCGCAGGTCCAAGGGCTCGAAGACCAGAAGGGTGAAGCCGCCGCCTTTGAGGCGGAAGGGTTCGGCCGCGGCCGCCTCGCCAGCCGGACCGGCCTCCTGCGCGCCATCTCCGACCGCCGCCGCCCGCTGCACCCGATCCATGGATCCCCGCTTCCCCTTTCCCCGGCGCGACGGCGCGACATGTCCGCGCGCCATCGCCATGCTTGCCCCGGAGCGGATGCGCACACCCTAAGAGGCCCCGTCGGCGCCCGCCGAACGACGGCGAGACGCGCGCAAACCTTCGATCCGCTCCCAGTTCTTCTAGAAAAGTCCCCGTCTTTCGTCGCCGCGTCCGGCTCGCCCGATCTCCCAAAGCTCCCCAGCCGGGAGCGCTCCCCGAGGATCGGCGGCGATGCGCCAGCGTGGCTTCGCATCCGACCGTGCCAATCGAATGCGGCATCATTATGGCAAATTCGGGGTCGAACTACAATATGCTGTGTCTTGGAACGGGGTGATTTTAGACTAATTGTGTCGATCGCTGCGATGCCGACCGGCTCTTGGAGGAGATGAAGCCAAGACGGGATCCGCACAACTCCGGACGCGGCCCAGCGCAAGGCCAGGGCTCACTTGACCCGCCCTTCGGAGCCGCCCTGACGCGTTCTACGACGCCGCTCGTCCCTCGTGCGACGGCCCGATTTCCGGGTGCTCGCGGGCCATTTCTTTCGCATCGCTATCGTCGAGCGGGGCGCATGCCGTCGCATGCGGTGTCGAGTCCTTTTCGGCATGTGTATTGAGCGGATTGGCGGCGATCGTCCGGGGAGCCGCGGGCTGACGTGACGGTGCGCGGCGCCGACGGTTCGTCAAGCCATCAATCCTGTTCGGCGAGCGCCCCTTCAACCACGCTGACGAGCTGCTTGTAGTGCACCGGCTTGTCGACGCAGCCCGCCGCGCCGGCCTTGGCCACCCGCCGGCGTGCCGCCTTGTCTTCGCGCGCCGCCACGAACACCGACGGCAAGCCGAGCCGATCGCGCAAGAGGGCCGCGCCCTCGATGCCGTCGCGACGGCCGCTCAAGCGGACGTCGAAAATCGCCAGGTCGGGGCGCACCTCCTCGGCGATGCGCAGAGCGTCCCCCACATTGGTGGCGACGCCCACAACCTCGAATCCGAGGAGCGAAAGAACCTCGTCGATCGACCACGCGACCAAAGCATCATCTTCAACGATCAAAACGTTCCAGCGCTTCTTCAATCCAATGCACCTCATCATCGCCCGCATCTACTGTACGGCTCGCACCGGCATGGGTTCCAGGCGAAACCGGCCCACGGATTAGCGTCCGCAGCCGGGTTTCCGCAGGAGTCGCTTTAACCCGGTCGAGACGGGTCCGATGAGCGATGAAAAGAAACGGCGGGGCAGGAGCCGTCTGCTCGGATGTCGTTCGTTGCCGCCGATCTCGTCAGACATCGGGCGCCGCGCTCCCCTTCCGCGTTCGG
>DATIDB010000105.1:0-11643 GCA_035456545.1 Alphaproteobacteria bacterium
ATCACGCCCATGACGGCGGTGCGCAAGAGTCCTGCGCCTGGCCGCTCCGCATGGGCGGCTGCGGGGATGCCGTGGACTGCTGGTGCGTGCGCCATGGGCGGCCTCCGGTGTAGCGGGTTCGGGGAAGACGTGACGCGCCGGATTGTCGCCGGCGCGTCACCGGCGGATGCGCATCGCCGCAGCCATGCGGGCTACTGGGTTGCGGCGGTCTTCTGGTCGTGGAAGACGTCGGAAGACAGGAGCTTCACCACCGTCTTGCCCGTGTTCTTCCACCAATGCGCCACCTCCTTGGTCTCGACGGAGACCTCGCCCGCCTTGTGCACGATCGGCACGGCGCAGTTGCTGGCGTATTCGGTGACGGTGCCCTCGAGCACATAGATCAGGGCCGGCCGGTCCTCATGGCTGTGCCAGGGCACGATGCCGCCCGGCTGGATCTCCAGCATGCGGGTGCGCAGGGCGCGCCCCTGGAAGCCATCGATCTCCTTGCCAAGGTCGATGGAGGCGAGGACGGTGTCCTTCACGTCCTTGGGCTCGGTCGCGCCCGGCTTCGTGACGTTGATCCCGACCTTGTCGGCGGGGCATTCGCCCGCGAGGGCGACGCCGGCCGTCATGGCCAAAGCGCCAGCGAAAACGCCGGCCGCCGCGAGGG
The DNA here is from genome assembly GCA_035456545.1 of Alphaproteobacteria bacterium. Taxonomy (GTDB): domain Bacteria; phylum Pseudomonadota; class Alphaproteobacteria; order JAREAF01; family JAREAF01; genus JAREAF01. The sequence goes on from DATIDB010000105.1 coordinate 650, forward strand.
AGCGCAGGGCGGTCCGGCTGGTGCGGAAGATGCTCATCTCGAAGATCCTCTTTCGGTTGTTCGGGCCGCCGCCGTAACGGCTGCGGCGTCGATGAGAGGATCGAGGAGCGGCGGTCCAGACTGAAATGCCGTTTGGCTTTCGTTTTTATACCGGGAAGTTATCGCGCCCCCCTCCAACCCCCTATCATCGAAATCATGACGGCTTGGCATTGGCGCTCGGCCCCGTTCGGGTGCAGCATCCGTCATGGATGGCTCTTTGGAGGGCTGCGAACCCATGGTTACCCGCTTCGACGCCATCGTGATCGGCACCGGCCAGGCCGGGGCGCCCTTGGCCAGCCGCCTCTCCGACGAGGGGCTGAAGACGGCCGTCATCGAGCGCAAGCATCCCGGCGGCACCTGCGTCAACACCGGCTGCGTCCCGACCAAGACGCTGGTCGCGAGCGCGCGCGTCGCCCATCTGGCGCGCCGCGCTCCCGAATACGGGGTCACCCTGGGCGGAGCGGTCGGCATCGACATGAAGCGGGTGAACGCCCGGATGAAGGAGATCGCCGAGGCCTCCCGCGAGGGCGTCGGCAAGTGGATGGAGGGGCTGGAGAACGGCCGCTTCTATCGCGGCCATGCCCGCTTCGTCGGCCCGCGGCGCGTTCAAGTGAATGGCGAGACCCTGGAGGCCGAGAAGATCTTCATCAATACCGGCGGCCGGGCCCTGGTGCCCGACATGCCGGGCATCAAGAATGTGCCCTATCTCACCAACAGCGGCATGATGGAGGTGGACTTCCTGCCCGAGCACCTCATCGTCATCGGCGGCAGCTATATCGGGCTGGAATTCGCGCAAATGTATCGCCGCTTCGGCAGCCGCGTCACCGTCATCGAAATGGCGGACCGCCTGATCTCCAGGGAGGACCCGGAAGTGTCGGAGGCCGTGCGCGAGATCCTGGAGCGCGAGGGCATCGATATTCGCCTCAACGCGACCTGCATCACCGCCGCCCGCGCCGGCAACGGCGTCTCCGTCGGCCTGGACTGCTCCCATGGCAGCCCGGAGGTCCGCGGCAGCCATCTCCTGCTCGCCGTCGGCCGCCAGCCCAACACCGACGACCTCGGCCTCGAGGCGGCCGGGATCGAGACCGACAAGCGCGGCTTCATCAAGGTCGACGACCAGCTCCGCACCAACGTTCCGGGCGTCTGGGCGATGGGCGATGCGAACGGGCGCGGCGCCTTCACGCACACCTCCTACAACGACTACGAGATCGTCGCGGCCAATCTCTTCGATGGACGGACGCGCAGCGTCGCCGACCGGATCGCCTGCTACGGGCTCTTCATCGATCCGCCGCTCGGCCGCGTCGGGCAGAGCGAGCGGGAGGTGCGCGCCGCCGGCGCCCCGGCGCTGAAGGCGCGGCTGGAGATGTCATCGGTCGGCCGCGCGCGCGAATGGAGCGAAACGGAGGGCTTCATGACCGTGCTGGTGGCGGCGGAGAGCAAGCGCATCCTCGGCGCGGCCATCCTTGGCATGGGCGGCGACGAGGTGGTGCATGCGCTGCTCGACGTCATGTATGCCGACGCGCCCTACACGGTCGTGGAGGAGGCGATGCACATCCACCCGACCGTGGCCGAGTATCTGCCGGTTCTGATGGGGCGTTTGGAGCCGCTGGAGTAGCGGCTGGAGAGGGGTTGGGACCGGCGCCCCGCCGGCGTTGCGGCCGGGCGCCGGAAACCGGGTTCAGCCGCCGGTGCTCGGGGCCGGAGTCTGCGGGGCGGGCGCGGTCGTGGAGCCGCCTTGCGCGGTCACGGTCGGCAGCTTCACCGTCTGCTGATGGCCGGTGCAATCGGCGCTCGCCGGCGCGGCGAAGGCGAAGAGGAGAGCGGCGGCAGCCAGACCTAGCGTGATGCGTCTCGACACGGCTTCACCTCCATGTTCCTTAACCATGCTTGTCAGCAAAGGTAGGCCCCGCACCCAGGGGGGTCAACCCCGCGGTGGGGAGATTTTGCAACAGCTCCTGCTAATTCGCGCGCAGGTGTAATCGCGTTCACAGCCCGCTGACCTCGTTTCGCGTAAATGATCGGGCGCAGTTGTTGCGGAGCCGGTCGGGTCGGCGCCGCCCTAGCGCCGAGTGTCGGGCCATGAGCAAGCTGGTGGTTTCTCTCTCCGGGTCCCAACTGGGGCGAAGCCTCAAGAATGGGTCACGGGACTTCGCTTCCGACTGGCGTCATTGGAGCTGGGCCGAGCGCATCCTCGCCGTGCTCGCCATCCTGCTCCTGGTCGTCGTTCCAGCCGCGATCGCTCGATCGATCTGAATCGGCCGACGCTTTAGAGCCGCCGGGGGATGTATCGGGTGAGCGCCCCCAGCGCGAGCATGGCCGCGCCGCTGACCGCGAAGACCGAGGACAGCGGCAGGAAGATGAGCAGCACCGAGAAAAGCCCCGGCGGGGCGAGCTGCGCCACGTCGCGGTAGCTGATGAAGACGGTGGTCATCTCCGCCCGCTCATAGGGGTGGACCGCGCGCAGAAAGAGCAGGTTGCCGACCCCGTCCAAGGTGCCGGTACCCAGCCCCGCCGCCAGGAGCAGGACGGGGGCGATCCAGCCGTGACCGCCCACCGTCGCGGCGGCGGCGATGCTGAGCAGGCCCGCTGCCGCGAAGCCCGCCGTCATCAGCCGCCGCACGCCTATTCTCTGAGCCAGGATCCCCCAAAGCGGCACCAGCCAGATCCACCCCGTGCCGATCGATACGATGGCGCCGCCCGCCTCCTCGCCGAGGCCCGAGGTCACTGCCAGGATCGGGGCGTAGACGAAGAACATGCCCCACCACCCCGACCGGCCGGCCGCTAGCGCCCAAGCCAGGCCGAGCCGGGGCTGGGCGAAGAACCGGGGCAGGTATCTGAGGGGGTTCGGCGCCGTTCGCCGCGCGTTCGGCGGGGAGCGCTCCGGCAGGCGCAGGAGCCAGAAGGTCGCGATCAGCGCCGCGGCGACCGCTCCCGCGATCGCGAACGGCAGCCACCAGGCGATCCGCTGCTGCAGATAGACGCCGAGCCAGGGGCCGATGGTCCAGGGTCCGGCGGCGACGAAGATGCGGATCGGCTCGAACCGCCCGAGCTGCCGCCGCGACACGTGGTCGAGGACGTAGAGATTGAGGGTGATCTCAAGGCAGGCATAACCGAAGACCGTGCAGGCGAGGCCCAGGACCAGGGCCGACGCCGAACCCCAGGCGTAAAGCGCCGTGGCGATCAGAAGCAAAGCCGCGCCGAGCGTGAAGACCCATCTGCGGCGGACGAGATGCGTCAGCGATGGGATTGCGAGCCGCGCCGAGAGCCCGAACACTCCGATCCCGAAGTAAAGGAGGCTGACCAGGCTCGCACTGCCGAGCAGGGCATGCGCCTGCAGGGGAACGACGGTCAGAAGGATCGTCTGCGGCACCGAGAGGAGCAGAAACAAGACGGCGAAGAGCAGGGTCTCCCGGCTGCCGAGCAGCGCCTGCCAGAGAGGACCGGATTGCGGACGGAGCATGGAGGGGGCGGGAAGCTAGGAGCGATGACATTCAATGGGCCGCGAACCCTCGCCCATTTGCGGGGCCTGGTCCAGGGGCCAGGGGCGGTGGACAGACCGCCGCCCGGCGCATGACAATGCCGAAGGTTAGGCGCCTGGCTCGAAGGAGGGCCGCTTCCCTTGAAGATCACCGGCATCGCGGTCTATCGCGTCGAGCTTCCCGTCGGCGAGGGGAGCTACAACTGGTCGAATGCGAATTCCGTTTCCGTCTTCGATTCGACCGTGGTCGCGGTCGAGACGGATGCGGGCCTGACCGGCTGGGGCGAGGTCTGCCCGCTCGGCTCGGCCTATCTGCCCTCCTACCCGGCGGGCGCGCGCGCCGGCATCCGCGAGCTGGCGCCGAGGCTGATCGGGCTCGATCCGCTGGACGTGGGCGTGATCAATCTGCGCATGGACGCGGCCATGCGCGGTCATCCTTATGTGAAATCCGCGCTCGATCTCGCCTGCTGGGACATTCTCGGCAAGGCGGCCGGGCTGCCGGTCGCGACCCTGATGGGAGGTCGGCACGGAGCGGACATCGCCCTCTACCGCGCCATCTCGCAGGAGGCGCCCGAGGCCATGGCCGCCAAGATCGCCCTCTACCGCGCCGAGGGCTACGCCAAGTTCCAGCTCAAGGTCGGCGGCGAGGCGATGGAGGATATCGAGCGCATCCGGCAATGCGCCGCCAAGCTGGGCCCGGGAGAGATCCTGATCGCCGACGCCAACACCGGCTGGACCACGCAGGAGGCGCTCAGGGTCGCCGCCGCGGTCCGCGAGATCGACTGCTTCATCGAGCAGCCCTGCGCCACTTACGAGGAATGCCGCGTCGTGCGCCGGCACACCGACCGGCCGTTCATCCTCGATGAGGTGGTGGATAGCCTCGGCATGGTCGTGCGCGGCTTCGCCGACGGGGCGATGGACGTGATCAACCTGAAGATCTCCAAGGTCGGCGGGCTCACCAAGGCGCGGCAAATCCGCGACCTCTGCGTCGGGCTGGGCGTGCCGATGATTCTCGAGGACACCTGGGGCGGCGACATCGTCACCGCCGCCATCGCGCATCTCGCGCATTCGACGCCCGAGGAGTTCCGCTTCGCGGCCACCGATTTCAACAGCTACGTGACACGCTCCATCGCGACGGGCGCGCCGCGGCGCCTCAAAGGGCGGATGACGTCGCCCGATGCCCCCGGCCTCGGCATCGAACCGCGGCCGGAGGTCCTGAGCGAGCCCGTGTTCAGGGTGACGTGACGGCGATCGCCGTGAAGAAAGGAGGGGGAGCGATCCTCCCCCTCCCCTTGAGGCTCACCCCTGAATGGCGAGCCGGTTTCCGAAGATGTAGGAGGTCGGGTGCATTTCGAAGCCCTGCACCTTCTCCTGCATGAAGGTGAAGTTGTTGCGCCAGACCGGCTGCGCGATCGGGCCGTCCTCCTGCATGATTTTCTCGAGCTTCTCCATCACCTTGCGGCGGTCGTCGGGGTCGATGATCCCTTCGGCTTCGGTGAGGAGCCGGTCGAACTCCGCATTGGCGTAGGAGGATTCGTTCCAGGGCACGCCCGTGCGATAGGCAAGCCCCAGGATCATGATGCCGAGCGGCCGGTGATACCAGATCGTGCAGCCGAACGGCACTTTGGTCCAGACGTCCCAATAAAGCGCCGCGGGCATCAGGTCGATCTTGCAGCGGATCCCGGCCGCCTTCCATTGCTCGACGGCGGCCTGGACCATCACCGCCTTGAAGGGCGGGTCCTTCGGGACGGAGATGGTGATGTCGATCCCGTTCGGGTGACCCGCCTCCGCAAGCAGCTTCTTGGCGGCTTCGGCGTCGCGCTTGATCGGCGGCAGCTTGGCGTATTCCGGATGCACCGGGCAGACGTGATGGTGCTCGCCCGGAATGCCGAGCCCGCGCAGGGCGACCTGCGTGATCGTCTCGGGATCGAGCGCCACGCGCACCGCCTGCCGCACCTTCGGATCGTCGAAGGGCTTCTCGGTGACCTTCATGCGCATGACCGCCGTCTCGGCGGTCGGCACCTGGTAGAGCTTGACCCCTTTGAGGGCCTTCATCGGCTCGTACTGGATGGGGTCCGCCTGGACCAGCCCGTTGATCTGGCCCGAGCCGAGGGCGTTCGCCGCCGCCGCCGGATCGTCGCCGAGATCGACGAATTCCAGCCGGTCGAGATGGGGCATGTCGCCCCAATATTCCTTGCGCGCCTGAAGGACCGCTTTGCGGCCGACCTCGAACTCGACGAGTTCGAACGGCCCTGTGCCGTTCGACCCGACCTTGAACTCGCCCTTCTCCGCGGGGTCAAGGATGCCGAGCGGATAGTGGAAGAGATGCTCCGGCACCGCGATCTGCGGCACCTTGCAATTCAGGCGCACGGTATGATCGTCCACCTTCTCGATGGCGTTGGCGTCCCAGAGCTTCATCTCCATCTTAGGATTGCCCTGCTCGTCCTTCTGCCCTGTGTCGACCTCCTCGATCATGTAGCCCTTCATCAGCCCGAGCACGGAGGAGCCGGTGGCGGGGTCGAGGACATGCTTCAGGTTCCAGACCACGTCGTCGGCGACGAAGGAGCGCCCGCTGTGCCACTTCACGTCCTGGCGGAGCCTCAGCGTCCAGGTCTTGAGGTCGTCGCTGACCTCCCACTTCTCGACGAGATAAGGCCGCGTGACGTTGTCGTGGCCGGTCATCGTCAGATACTCGACGACCTGGCGGGTCACATTGCTGTCGTAGTTGCCCCAGCTGAAAGTGTGCGGATTCAGGATCTCCTTCACGCGGCTGCCGAGCCGGAGCGTGCCGCCCTTGGGCATGTCCGCCGCGCGCGCCGCGGGCGCGACATCCCCGCCCGGGAGCCCGGCCAGCGCATAGGCCGCGCCGGCCGACATGCCGAGAAGGGTCGCGTAGCGGATGAACTCGCGCCGGTGGATCTTGCCTTCGGAGAGATAGTCGCAAAGCTTCGGAATGGCCGGATGGCCATGATCATTCGACATTGCCGATCCTCCCTCTATTCGAAGTCTTTTTAACCGGGGCGCGGCGCGCCCCTATTCGGCGGCCTTCGACGGTCGTCCGAGGCCCAGCGCTTCGGCCGCCTTCCGGCGCTCGGCCAGGAATTGCTCGCGGTAATGGCCCTTCGGCTGCTCGTAGAAGCCGATCCGCGAGAGCGCATAGGCGCCCTTGCGAGAGAGATCGGCCAGGCCCTCAGCCATCTTCAGGGCCAGGAGATTGGGGTTCACGATGGAGACGCCGCCGGTGTCGCCGGTGCGAATGAGGCGCCGCTGATAGCAGCCCGCGACGATGGTGCAGCCCATGACGATCGTCTCGGCGCGGGTCTCCTCCAGCACCTTCTTCGAGATGGCGATGGTGTCGAGCGCGACCGTGTCGGTGTCGTGGATCATGTCCTTGACCCACCAATCGATGCAGCGCACGCCCTTGCAGTTGCCGCCGAGACCCGAGACCTTCACCAGGTCCTCCAGATACGGCACGGCCTTGTGGTGATCGGTCAGCACGACGTAGCTGTGGCCGAAATAGGCGGCCATCTGCATCGAGGCTTCGAGCGGCCCGACCACCGGGATGTCGACCAGCTCGCGCGCCACGCGCACGCCGGGATCATAGCAGCAGCCGACGACGACCGCATCGAATCCGGCCGCCTCCGATTGCATCACATGCTCGAAGAGCGCCGTCTCCATCAGATGTTTGTTGTAGTAGTAATCGATGTCCGGCGGACAGCCGCGGAGGTGGCTGATGGTCAGCTCGGTTCCTTCCCCGGCATAGGCGTTCAGGGTCTCGGCGATCAGCCCGTCATAGGCTTCCGTCCCGAAGGGATTGATGAAGTCGATGCGGCGCGTCATGGCGTCACCTCACCAGCGTCGATGCTGCTCGTTGTTGGCCCTGAGGCCCGGACGGTCATAGGCGAAGAGGCTGAGATCGAATTGCGGCCTCTCGCCGGCAAGTTTCTGCGCGACCATGAGGCCCGAGATCGGTCCCGCGAGGTTGCCGAAGACATGCCCGGCATTGAGGACCAGCCCTTCCAGCCCCGGCACCGGCCCCAGGATCGGCAAGGCGTCCGGCGTCTGCGGCAGGAGCCCCGCCCAGACGCGCTCGATCGACAGATCGGCGAGCGCCGGCATCCGCTCGGCCAGGACGGCCAAGGTCAGTCCGATGCCCGCGACCGTGGGACGGTCGTCGAGGCCCGGGAAATCCATCGGGCAGCCGAGCAGCACGCGCCCGTCCGCGCGCTGCGCGGCCAGTTCCAGGAACTCGATCCCCGGATGGCGCGCCTCCAAGGGATGCGTCGCGGCCGCCTCGCTGTAACCCTCGAGATCGCGGATGAAGGCGTATTGCTTGAGCGCGGTCGGGCCATAGAGCAGCGGCTCGAAGCGGAAGGGGGCTGGCTCGGTCTCGATCACCTGCAGGCGCATGGCGGCGATCGGAACCGCGACGCCGAGCGGCTCCAGGAGCTTCGCGGTCCAGACGCCCGTCGCCAGGACGACGGTGCCCGCATGAAAAATCTCCTCGCCCGCCGCCGCGCCGACCACCCGCCCTTTCTCGACGAGGAGCCTCTCCACCGGCACGCCCGTGCGGACCGTCGCGCCGGCGCGCTCGGCGGCGCGCGCAAACGCCTCGACGAGAGCCCTCGTGTCCTGATGCGCATCCAGCGGATTGAAGCTGGCGCCGAGCACCTTCGGCGAAAGCGCCGGGCAATGCGCGCGCGCCGCCGCGCCATCGATCAGCTCCATCGGCAGCCCGGCGGCGCGCCGCTCCGCGACGAAGCTCTCCATCAGGGGGCGCTGCTTTTCGTCGAAGAAATAGATCATGCCTCCGCTTCGACGGAATTCGAACCCGTCCAGCTCCTCCGCAAGGCGATCCGAGAGCCGCCGCCCCGCCATCGCCAGCTCCATCTGCAGGCCGGCCTTGCGCGTGTGCAGCCACTGGAAGCCGGGATTGCGCCCCGAGGCGCCCCAGGCCCAGCTCCGGCCCTCGAGCAGCAGGGTCTTGAACCCGCGCCGCGCCAGAAAATAGGCGGTGGCGGCGCCGACGATGCCGCCGCCGACGACGAGGACATCGGCGCTGCCGGCGCTGGCGCTCACCCTGCGCCTCCGGGGGCGCGGTCGGCCCAATCCTTCAGATGGAAGGAGCTGCGCGTGTCGATGCAGACGCGCTTCCAGCTCAAGTATTCCTCGACGCCCGCCATGCCCAGCTCGCGCCCGATTCCGGAAAGATGCCGCCCGCCGAAGGAGGTCTCGACGTTGCGGATGTAATGCGTGTTGATCCAGATATCGGCGACGTCGAGCCGGCGGGCCATGCGCAGCGCGCGCGAGATGTCTTGCGTCCAGATCGATCCGCCGAGGCCGTAGGGCGTGTCGTTGGCGAGGGCGAGCGCCTCGCGCTCCTCCTCGAAGGGATGCACCGCCAGGACCGGGCCGAACACCTCCTCGCGCGCCACGCGGCTCCCGGCCGGGAGGCTAGTGAGCACGGTGGGCTCCAAATAAAGGCTGCGTCCCGGCTCGCGCGGCATCCCGCCGACCGCCGCTCGCCCGCCCTCCTCGAGGCCCAGGGCGATGTAACGCAGGGCCTTGTCGTATTGCCGGCGCGAGGCCATCGGGCCGACCAGCACGGCGGGGTCCAGAGGGTCGCCGACCGTCAGGCGCTTGGAACGGGCGACGACGCCCTCCACCACCCGGTCGTGAACCGAGCGGTGCACGACGAGCCGCGTGCAAGCGGTGCAGGACTGGCCCGCATACATGAAGGCGCCGAAGGTGACGGCATCGAGGCACCGTTCGAGGTCGGCATCGGGGAAGATGACCGCCGGCAGCTTGCCGCCGCATTCGAGCGAGACCTTGGCGAGCCGCTCGGAAGCGCGGCGCATGATGGCGATGCCCGTCGCGGTCGAACCGGTGAAGGAGATCTTGTCGACGCCGGGCGATCCGACGAGGGCGTTCCCGGTCGGCTCGCCGGGCCCGTGAAGAAGATTGACGACGCCCGCGGGAAATGCGCCGCAGTCATGAACGGCCTCGATCAGCGCGGCGGTCGAGGCCGGCGTGATCTCCGACGATTTCACCACCGTCGTGCAGCCTGCGGCCAACGCGGCACCGAGCTTGCGCACCGCGAGGTCGACCGGGTCGTTCCAGGGGATGATCAGCGCCGCGACGCCGACGGGCTCCGGCAGCTCCATATCCCAGATCTCGGGGATCGTCGCGCCCGTCACGCGGCCGTCCAGCATGCGGGCGGCCCCGGCGTAGTAGCGCAGCTTGTCGATCGCGCCCTCGACCTCGCGGGCGCGGTTGACGCGCACGGGCTTGCCCATCTCGCGGGCGATCAGCTCGCTGATCCCGTCGATGCGGCTTTCGAGCAGGTCGGCGAGCTTCAGGAGCGCGGCCGCGCGCTCCGAGCCCTTGCGCCAGCGCCAGTCGCCCGCATCGAAGGCGCGCCGCGCGGCCGCGACCGCCGCCGCGACTTCCGCCCCCCCGCTGACCGGAGCGGAGGCGAGGACCTCTCCGGTCGCGGGGTTGACGCTCTCGAATCGGGCGCCTGTCCCATCGATCCACTTGCCGTCGATATAGTTCCGCACCGTCAGCGGCACCGGCTGCACGCCTCCCACAGCTATTCCGCGGTCTCGCGGATGGTTTCGGCAACTTGGTCGATCGCCTCCATCAGCACGCCGGCCTCGATGACGAGCGGGGGCGAGAGCTTCACGACGTTGTCGTCATGTCCGCCGCGCCCGACGACGATGCCGCGCTGGCGCAGGCGGCGCACGGACTCTTTCGCCTGATCGGCGGCGGGGCGGCCGAACCGGTCCACCAGCTCGATGCCGAACCAGAGGCCGAGCCCACGCAGTTCGCCGACCGAGCGCAAGTTGCCGAGCGACTGCTTCAGCCGCTTGCCCGTCGCCTCGCCGAGGCGGCCCGCGCGCTCGGCCAGGCGCTCCTCCCTCATGACCCCGATGGCGGCGGTTGCGGCGGCGAGATTCAGGTTGTTCGTGAGGAAGGTCGAGGTGAAGGAATCCGGCGGCCAGGTCATGACCTCGGCGCGGCCCAGCACCGCCGCCACCGCCATGCCGCCGCCGATGCCCTTGCCGACGGTCATGAGATCCGGCGTCACGCCGGTATGGTCCATTGCCCAGAGTCGTCCCGTACGCCCGCAGCCGGACTGAATCTCGTCGACGATCAGGAGCGCATCGAGGCGGTCGCAGAGCTTGCGCAGCCGGGGAAGGAAATCCGCGGGCGGGATGAGCACGCCGCCATTGCCCTGGATCGGCTCGAGGATGATCGCCGCGATGGCGCCGGCGCCGCCAGCCGGCGCGACGAGCCGCTCGATCGCCTCGATCGAGGCATCGCTCGCGCGCTCCCCCATGCGCAAAGGATAGGGATAGGGGACGACATGCGCCTCTATCGGCACGCCCAAGGCCTGCCGATAGCGCGCCTTCCCCGCGAAGCCGACCGTCCCGGCCGAGCGGCCGAAATAGCTGCCGGAGAAAGTGATGAACTC